>CAXRAL010000029.1:0-40975 GCA_964228815.1 Candidatus Poseidoniaceae archaeon | reverse complement strand
CCAGGTAGACGATTGGATTGGCAAAACCAACCTCCCAACCGTCTGGAGCAAGTCCGTGGGACCAATTCAGCAACAGGTCGGTGTTTCCGGTGTTTTTCACCTTGAATTCGCCGTAAGAAAAGACGCTTGCGATGCTGGCATCAATGTGGTTGTCGATTGGTGGAGTCAATTCAATACCCAACTCATCGCGAACAACAAGCCGGGTGATGTTCTGCCGGAAATTGGACAGGCTACGCTCGGTCCGTATCGTGAAGGAATTGGCGTCGTTCTCTTCCGCCGTCAACGGTACGGCGAAAATGAACTGAACCGTTGTTTCCTGACCGGCGCCGAGGGTGAGGGAGATGGAACGCGTGTCCGTCACACCGTCATAACTCACTTGGATGGCCCACTGCGGGTTGTCTGGAAGCACCGAAACATCAAGTTCAACCTCAATGTTTCCGGTGTTGATGATACTCATGTTGAGGTAGACCTTTTGCCCACTGTCGACAGAGATGTCGGGCGAAAGTTGGTTGGGCCCAACTCGACCGTTGTCGTCCATGAGATGAACATCAAACGATTCTTGAGCGAGAACGGTGATGGTCACGGTTTCCGAGAAATTCATGCTCAAGTCCGTGAGCGAGGTCACGTAGCAGGTGACGGTATCCGTATCGCCAGCGGAAGGGACGCCATCAGCCACCAACGGAACAATCACGCGAATGGACATGGGGAGGTATTCGAGGATGGTCAAGGGTTCAAAATCAAGTTGTGAGGAATTTGAGGAGCCAAGCATCAACTGCCAGCGCTGCTCAGAAAAGCATTCCATGCTGTATTGGGCGGGGGCATTTCCGGTGTTGCGCACCGAGATGGAAAAGACGCTTGATTCACCCGGGACCGCTTCCAATCCGGATGTACCGGCTGCGACGACCTGCACTTGGTCGAGTTGCTCAACCTGAATGGTGATGCGTTGGGTATGAGCCACGGTCGGTTGGTATTCGTACCGCGCAGTGATTTCGAGCACGTAGGTACCGGCTCGAACATAACGAGGGTTGTTCGGGTCGGTCGTTAAGTCAGCATCGATGTCTTCGAGCCGCAAATTGAGCGATTTGTTGGCATCTACGGTTCCCTGAGCCGTGAGGGTAAACGTGGTGCTCTCATCGAACGTGCGGGTCCACATGTCGGGGCTCGGCAGGAAGAAGTCATCGCGACCGGGAACGGGGATTTGGACCATGGTAGCCGACACTTTCACGGATTGGTTTCCAGTACCCTCGTGCAAGATGGAGAGCGGTACATCGATGCCGGATTCGTTGCGCACGTCCAAGACCATTTGGGCGTTTGAGGCACGATCCTCCGGGGTTTCTGGGATGCTGCCGTCTTCGTTGTCCACAACGACACGAACACCAAGCGCCATGACCTCGATGTCTTCGATCCAGATGTTATTGTCCGTGCCCGAGGTGGCATCGTTCATTTCGTCCACGACACCGCCGGTGTCAACCGAGAGTCGGAGGCTGTGAACGCCCGTGGTCGAGAACTGGTGGAAAATGGTGTAGGAATCGATCATCCCCGGCCCAAGAGCAGGACGAGTGGCCGTGGCGAGGACGGTTTGGGTGGTGGTGTCCTCAAGAATGATGTCAAAGGATGAGGTGGTGCTGGTTCCTTGGTTGACCCAGGCGAGACGAATGGAGATGAGATCGTTCTTGAGGGGGTTTTCTGAGGATGAGAGAATGCTTCCGTCAAACACCGCCAAGTCCGGTTGAGGCGTGGGCGTGGCCACTGCGCTCATCACCAAGGAGAAATCCTGTTGCGTTCCCCCCCGATGAAGGACTTTGAGGACATAATCTCCATTCCCAGATGGGAGGACACCCGGGGCCACTCGAATGCGCTCGACGTTGTTAACATCATCAGCCGTTCCACCCGTGGTCGTAAAGCCCTGGCTGAAATCATTGCCGAGCCACTCCGTCCCGTCCGGCCCAACGAGGACGAGGTCCAGATTGTTGACCAGCCGTGCCTCGCTTTGAGATGCGATGGCGCTTCCGGCTTCGTCGGTCCAAGCAAGCGTGATGTCAAGGCCGTGGGAGGGGTCAATGGAGAATGAATAGAGGAGGCCAAACCCTGGCGAGAGGAGTTTTTTGTCGTCCATGAAGGTGTCGAGGGCGGTGGTACCGTCCATGGGCAGGACGGTGCGTTCCAAATTCACCTCACCCCAACCTTCGGCGGCGTTGGGAATGTCAGGCGTCCCGAGGTCGCGAGCACCGTTGATCATGGCCGCTTTCACCAGCGAACTTGAGGGCGAGGAAACGCCGACCTGTTCGCGAATAAATTCACGGGTTAATCCAGCGACACCTGAGGCAATCGCTGTTGCTTGAGATGTCCCGCTGAGCGTCATGTAGTAGGCATTGCCGCCGGCGTGTGTTCCAGTCAAACAAGACGGACCTGCAGGATTTTTCGCTTCCTCCGCCAAACCTGAACAAACACCCACACCTGGGGCAACGAGGTCGGGTTTGATGCGTCCGTCCAAACTCGGGCCAAGGGATGAGAAATTGACCACTGCACCGGCTGCGGGGGTTCCGCTGGCGCCTGTGGTGGATGCGCCAACGGCGAGAACGTTCTTGCCGGTGGCCGGAGAAGAAACTTGGGATGCACCAGAAGTCCCTCGGTCACCGACGGAGAACACCGGTGTGAGATCCTTGCTGTCATGGACAAAGGTGTCAACCGAACGAGCGTCCGCCGTGTATTGACCAAAGTTCCCGTTCAATCCCCAAGCATTGACCGAGATGCGAGCCGTCATCTGCTCGGCATCTCGAAGCATGTCGTAAATCGAGCCAATACGACCGAACGTCCCGGTCGGGTCGTGCTCGAGGGCGTACATGACGAGGTTTGCAGCGGGGGCGACGCCGCGGGCATCAACATCGCCAGAACCGTTGCCGAGCACGGAAATGGCGATGTGCGTGCCATGGCCGCTGTTGCTGTCGGCAGGGGACGGATCAAGTCCAAACTGCGTGAAGGTAGCGGCAACCCTGCCGGTCAAGTCCGGATGGTTCTGATCCAATCCTGTGTCGGCAATGGCGATCATCTCTCCTGAGCCATCAAGGGTAAACGTGGCGTTGTTGCTCACGCCCTGGACGCCCGCAATCGACCAAGCCAGTGCATTGTGGACACGCCACTGAGAGGTGGGTTCGGTCCACAAAATTCGACCATCGTGGGCCAAATGACTGACCACCTTTGCCATGGACGACGGTTCAGCTGTTGCGTAGCACATCCATGCATCGCACGAAGCTTCGAGGCCACCGTACCGAACGATGTCCGTTGCCAACGCAGCGTAGCCCCCAACACCCAGATCGGGTGTGGGAACGATGGCCAATGCACCGGCAGCAGCGGGCTGCGTGAGCAGGGTTGGCGCCACCCGCCAGCCGGGCTGATGTTGCCCAACCCAACGGACCCCTTCCTCTTCGGCCAAGGCGACAACCACTTCGGGACGCTCTGCAGGGAGGCGGACCAGCCAGCCCTCGTCGTGCAAGACATCCAGAACCGTCAGGTCGTACTGTTTCACCAAGCGGTCGAGGACGGTGCCATCGGGGGCATCAAGTTGCATCATCACCATCCCGGTGTGAGCGACATCATTGCTGCGGTCGTAGCCTGCAGGTACCTCGGGTCCGTTGCCTATCAAGGGGTCAAAGGACCCCAAAGCAAGGTGGAGGACACCGGTCGCCGGCATCAACGCCACAGGCTCCATGGTGGCTTGTGGCATCATGTTCCAGTGGGCAGCGGCTAGCATCAGACGCTCTGCTTCCGTGGGCTGAGCATCTTGGACCTCACCCACGGCATTTTCGGTAGCGTTTTCTGTCCCCTCGGCGAGGACGGACAACGGTGCCGAGACCAGCAGGAGAAGAACGAGCGAGAGCGAGGCTCGAGAACTCATGGCCTGCGGACCGGTCAAGGGCTTTTGAAGGTCGCTCTTGCCTGTGCTTACAGGACGTCGTTGCAACTTACAATCCGTTGTAGGCAGAAATGGCAGCATCCGTTTTCGCCACAGACACGCGCCAGTCGGCTTCCGTCCCCATCAAGGCGCGGATGGCGTCCACGTTCTCAGGAATTACATCGGATTCTTGATGAATGGCCTGGAAGTAGTAGAGCGTATCGCCGTCCAGTTTGACACCGTCTTCCCAAACGAAAATTTCGTGCAAGTCGCCCCACTTTCGACCGATGTCTCGGGCGTACTCCATCACTTCGGCGGTCGTGGTAATGTTGGTTTCTCCGCCGTTCATGATGATGATGCGAGGTTGCTCGCCCCACAAAGCGAGAACCTTCTCGGTGGTCAAACCGTGGCCTTCGGGGAGGAAAGCGACGATCGAGTGACAGTGCATCAAGGTGGTCGGCACAGCGACGGCCATGGAATTGATGTCAATTTCCGGTTTGACGGTCATCACGTCAGGACCGTGGTGAGAGGGCACCTTCAGCACGGGCTTGATGGCGTTGATGGGACCTTTCTTGGAATCACCGGGGTCAGCGGCTCTTCGAATCATCGTGCACTCCACCTTGAGCGACCCGCAATGCTCGTACAGGGGCACCAAGGTGCGTGAAAGGCCGGTCGTGTTGCACGAAACCACGCGGGTACCGGCTGCGTTCATGTTTTCTGCGTGGTTGGCAGAAGACGTGTAGGACATCTCGGCCATGGCGTGTTTTTCTCCACCCTGAAAGATGTACTTCACACCGGCCTTGAGGTAGGCTTCTTTGTTGGCTGCCCCGACTTTACCAGGTGAACAATCCACCACAACGTCGGCAATGGCCAACAGGTCCTCGAGGCCCCCGTAGCATGTGTAGCCTGCCGGACCAAAGGCGGCGATTTTTTCGGGGTCGTTGTAGGTGCAATACAGCGGGTAACCCTTCCTGACCGCCAAATCACAACCGAACGAGGGGCGGGTTTTTGTCACGCCAATGATTTCCATGTCGTCCTGCGCATCAACTGCGTCAGCGACGCGCTTTCCAATCGTTCCGTATCCGTTGATGGCGACTTTGATGGTCATGACCTTCTCCATGCTTTGCTCACGGAGGCCGTCAATAAGGCTTCTCAACTCCACCAAATCCAACACTTCACGCAAAGAGGCTCGCTCACCCTTGGCAAACAGCAGTCTATTTGTGTGGGAGGCACGACCCTGTTGCATGGCGGATGTTCCCGAGGTGGTCCAGCGCTCGCTGAACATCAACGAGAAACTTGGACCTCGTCTCTTGGCGGCCGCTGAACAAAACGCCATTCTTCGCATCGGCTGGACCAATGCAGGTGACCCTGTCCCGAAGAACGGTGAATTGGGCCTGTGCCCTGGACTGCCCGAAGGCGCCAGGCTTCGAGCGCTCGGCGTGCTTGGCTCCTGGGTGGCAGCCTTCGGCACCGGTGGTACGTTCACGCTTCAAGGCGATGCTGGTGGATTCCTCGGTGCAGGCAATCGCGGCACCACCGTCGTCTGTGAACGCATGGCTGGTGATTTTGTAGGGTATCGAATGGCAGGCGGCAGCATCACGGTGCTTGATGGATGTGGCAACGATGCTGGTGCGGAAATGTCCGGCGGGCACCTCTTTGTTCGTGGCGCTGCAGGCGCCCGTGTTGGTGGTGGGATGGAAGACGGATTGATCGTCGTCCACGGTGATGTCGGCCCAGACCCCGGCGCCGGAATGACCGGCGGTCGAATCGTTGTCAACGGTCGGTGCCCCTCGCCTCCCCCAGGTGTTGTTCTTCGGCCGCTCGAGAAAAAGGAACTGAAGGAGATCAACGACCTGCTTGAGGACGAAACCATGCATGTGCCCTCCGATGCTGTCTGCCTCATGGCTCAGGAAGGCTTGAACATTGAACAAACCACCTACGCCGTATCCACCGACGACCTCTCCAACATTGGATTAACCAGCGATGCTCAACAACTACGCCCTTACGAAACCGTCGATACGGTGGCTCTTCTGGGATTGGATGAGCAGGTGCAATCCCTCGCCCTGCCGCTCCCGCTCCTTCCCTGCCTCGCGTCGGGAACGACGATGAACCCCGCTTCCAAGGCAGACGACGCCGTTCGGAACATTCTGCTTCGACACCCTGCTTTGGTAACGGAGAACCCCCGGGCTGTCGATGTCGTTCTGGTCAGCCGAGCCAACCTCCTCCATGTGAGTGAATCTCTTCCTAGCTCAGGTGGTTTTGTCATTGACCTCAGCAACCTGCCTCCGATGGACGCCGAACAACTCGATGGTTTGCTGGTAGCCTTGCGTTCCATGGCCATTGCGAACGCCCCAGCAGGGTTGGTTGACGCCATCGGTCGAGTCCAAGCTCTTCATGCGAGAGCAGCCCACCACGGCATCGACCTTGCCATGGCCAGAATTGAGGACGGTTCAGGAATTTCTGAAGCCGCTGCGCTCCCCATGACCGGCCGTTCAAAGAAAGAACACCTCTCCGGCGGCACCACGCAAACAGGTTTTCTGCTGGGTTTTGCTGCCAGCGGCCACGACCTCGCCGTACTGATGGCCTCTGGCGTTGACATCGTTGCGTGCGCAGCTCCCATGGCCGATACAGAAGACATTGCCTACTGGCTCCAGGGCACGCAGGAAGACCTCTCTGCAGAACTTCGGCGCATTGGCATCAACAGCATTGACATGCTGGAACGAAAGCACCTTCGTGCCTTAAACCATGAAACAGCGGCCGTGAGTGGTCTGCGACTTGCAGGATACGAACGCCCACTCCCCCACTGGTTTGCGAGGTGATCATGTTGCCAACCATCTCCGTCCCTCAGTCGTTGCTCAGAAGCCTGATGGAAGACTTGGGGTATGAACACGATATCGAACAGATCAACGATCAACTCCCCTTGCTGGGAACCGACATTGACGCTTGCACGGAAGAGCAACTCGACATCGAGATCTTTCCCGACCGACCGGACCTCCTGAGCGGTGAAACGCTGGCCTATGCCATGGCCAACTTTCTCCACGGTGCACCGGCCAGTCCCGACCTCAACGTCCAACCCAGCGGCATCACCATGACCGTTGATGCAGATCTGGCGACCGTCCGACCGGTGATTTACGGTGCACTTGTTCGAAACGTGGCCGTACCCACCGATGAAGAGGAAGTTGAAGCGTTCATCAAAGGGCTGATGGACCACCAAGAGAAACTGCATTTCGCCTTGGGCAGGGGTCGCCAACGGGCCTCCATCGGCGTCCACGATTTCGCCAAGCTTGCACCGCCGTTCCGTGTGGTGGCTGTCAATGGGGCGCACGAGTTTGTACCGCTCGCCTACGACCAACCCATGAGCATCGATGACATCCTGTGCAATCACCCCAAGGGCGTGGATTATGCTCACCTGCTCGAAGGCATGGAGCGATATCCGCTGATCCTCGATGCCAATGACGATGTTCTTTCCTTCCCACCCATCATCAATGGGGATCACACCACCGTCACCCACGCCACTCGGGATTTCTTTGTGGACGTGACGGGATGGGACGAGCGTGCGTGTGAGGCGGCCCTGATGCTGATTTGCCTCCAACTCGCCCAACGTGGTGGCAAGGTTGAATCCGTTGACATCACCACCTGCAAGGGCGAACACATTACCACCCCGGTCGGCGCTGGAAAAACCCACTCCGTACCTGAGGAGCTCGTTCAAAACCTCTTGGGCCGAAGTTTCACCGACGAAGAAATTCAACGTTCCATCCAACGCATGGGCGGCCGGTTTGAGGGCCGTCAACCGGCCCCCAACGATGCCCCGAATCATTCCTCCTCGATGGCGGTGGCCAGCGCAGGCACCCAAGAACTGATGTTCACCATGCCTCGATGGCGATTTGATCTCTTGCATCCAGTGGACTTGGTTGAGGAATTGGCGATTGGCCATGGTTACGAAGACCTCGGCGTCGATGTACCAAAAGCAACCCTCACCGCTCAACCTCGCTCAGACCATCACCTTCGCCGTCGCCTTCGCACCTCCATGCAGGGCATGGGAATGATGCAGATTCAATCGCTCACGCTCTCCAACCAAAGCGACCAATTTGACAACATGCGCTGGACACCGGAGCATGAGGTTACGTTGATCACCAACCCCATCACGGTCGACCACACCATGCTACGTCAACACCTTCTCCCTGGATTGTTGAAACTCTTGGCTGGAAACCGACATCACGACCTGCCACAGTCGGTCTATGAGTTGGGCACGGTCGTCCGTGATCACAAAAACGCTGAGCGTCTCGCCTTCATGACTGCGGAGCGAAGCGGTGGTTTTGCAGCCGTTCGGGGCCGCATTCAAGCCCTCTGCAGGGATTTGGGAGTTGGTGAATGGCACGCAGAACCTCTTGAGGCGGGCATGGGGCCGTGGCTGGCTGGTCGCGCCTCGAAGGTGATCATCGGAAACACGTGGGTGGGTTGCTTCGGTGAACTTGACCCCGCAGTGGTCTCTCTCTACGACCTTCGAGTGCCCATCAACGGTGCAGAATTTGACGTTCAAGCGTTGATGGCCGCCGTCGTAGATCCCGTATGAGGCGAAATCATGTGCGGCCGATTTGCACTGGCGACACCCGTTCATGAGTTGGCAGCAGCACTTGAAGCCGAACCGCTGTCCGATTTGACACCGTTCAAGCCCTCGTGGAACGTTGCGCCGCAGATGCATGTGCCCGTGGTGACCCAGGTCGGCATCGAAGGTCAAGACGACGTGCCGAGGCACGTTCGACTGATGCGGTGGGGCTTTCGCCCTTCGTGGGCCAAAGCCTCGAATCGTGAACCCATCAACGCGAGAAGTGAGACCATGCTGGAGAAGCCCATGTTTCGTGCGGCCGCCCAACGTCGCCGTGGAGTTCTTCCAGCCGACGGTTGGTACGAATGGATGACGACACCGCAAGGAAAGACCCCCTGGTACCACCAACGAATCGATGGCCGACTGTGCTTGATGGGTGTCGTTTGGGACTCCTGGACCGATGGTCATCAGCACCTGGAAACATGTGCCCTCTTAACGCAACAAGCCAACGAGGATTGCAGGGATGTTCACGACCGCATGCCCGTCATCATGGAGCAAGGGCAGGTGGAAGATTGGCTCACCCAAGGGTTCCTGCCACCCATGCTTGAATCAGGAACGATCGGCCGTCATCCGGTGGACAGGGCCGTCAACCGAGTGGGTGAGGACCATCCGGGCCTGATTCGACCCATCCCCCGATTGTTCGATCAGGAATACGGTGCGTAGGTACCGTCCGCTTGCTTGACGTGGGGCGTGGGCTCAAACGAACCGTCGCCTAATTGCTTGTAGTGATAGCCATCCGTGTGGTGAATCCACGTGTGAGATGGTTCGGGAGCGGATTCATCTGTCGTGGAACTTGCTTTCGATGGAGAACCATCCGGACCACTTGCGTCACCGCCTTCCGAAGGTGGGCTCTCTGTGTTCGATGCTGTCACGCCGTCATAGTGCACTGATTGGTCCGTCGCTGCGGCGACCTCAGAAGAACCACCACCAAACAACGCCAACGCATCCTTGTACGCACTAGCATCCGTTTCCACGGCAGCACGTGCGTTTGGGTCTTCACCACGCTTGTACACCACAGGTGCAGGAGGCGCCTCGTCGATTTCTTGTTCCAATTCCCTTTTCTTCTTGAAAGGCCAAATGGGAGGCATGGTTGCACCACATCCATGCACCATTAGAATGCTACGACCGACTGGATTCAACGCAGGGAGCCCTTGATAGGGGATAACGCCTGCACATCAGTATGCGGTGGGCGCTCCTTCTGACGGTGTTCCTCCTACCGATGGCCATCCCGCTCAGCGAGGGATGGGCTGAAGACGTCGGTCGAGATGGCGCATGGGTTGAGTGGACTGCTCCCGAGAAGGTCTATGTTCACCAGAACGAAACCGTCAGTGCGTACATCACGCTGCACAACAAGGCAGGCGAGAATCAAGCGTTTACGATCGAGGCACTCTCCATACCTGCACCGCTGACAACCGTGGGCCTTCCAGCGACGGAACTCCTCGTCCCCAATCATTTGAAACAAATCGCCTTTGGCATCCGCGCACCACTCAGCGCCACCTACCAAACCCTTACCGTTTCCTTCTCCATCACCAGCGACCTCCACCCCGAATTGAACGAAACCGTTGAGATGAGCGTGGCCATCGTTCCCCGTTCAAATCTCAACTTTGGAGTGGATGATTTCGCAGCGTTCACCGTGGACGAATTGGTACGAACTGCGGTGGCGGTCAACATCACAAACAACGCCTCGTTGAACGATGATGTCACCTTCAATCTCTACACGGACTCGGACTGGTCTTGGGGCTGGAACATGCCTGAAATCAACGGTAACGAAGCCTACACGACGTTGGCACCGGACACGTTGGCCTATGTGTATCTCTGGATTGATGTACCTGCGGTTGAAAACGGTGCCCCCCTCGCTGAAACCGGTCCTCGGTTCATCCTCTCTGCTGTTTCAGGCCTTGACATGGCGGTGGAAACATGGACATTTGATCTCTTGATGAACGAAAAGAAAAACGCCACCATCGACAGCATCGAGAGCACCTTAACGGTCGCTCCAAATCAAGACGGGCGTGTGCAAGCTGTGGTTCGAAACGTTGGAAACACCCCCAATACGCTCAACATCACGCTGCAAGGGCTCACGGCGGACAATAGCCCTCTTCCCAACACGCCCAAAGCTGATCGATTCAACAGCAGTGGCTGGGTTGTTGCCCTGTTCGGTGGATTGGAAGACATCGTCTTGCAGCCCAACGAGTCCAGGGTCATCGAAATCGGATTTCAAGCCCCCAACACCTTCGAAGGAGCGATGCATGTTGAGTTGCAGGTGTTCGCCAATGGGGCGGCCACAACCGTCAGCACCGCTCGCACAGTGGCCACCATCAATCGCATCTCAGCGGGTGAAGTGGAACATGAACCATCGGGTTGCCTCGCCATCTTACCCAACGAGTCCTGCACGGTGAGCGTTGATGTTCTCAACACCGGGAACGCCTACAACACCTTCGTGCTCAGAGAAGTCGGCACCACGGGTGGATTTGAGGTGAGTGTCCCGGCGGGAGGGCGACTCGTTCAAGCCAACCAAGGTGCACGCTTTGACGACATCACCATCACCGCCCCTGCCGATGCCTTGGCGTTCACCGTGGGAACGACCACCATCGAGGTGTTGGACGACACCGGTCAAGTCGTTGACAGCACCACTGTTGAGATGAAGGTTGCACCTCAAATCAAGTGGTCATTCAGGAACGTGGAAGAGCAGGTCAACGCCAAAGGGCGGCTTTCTATTGCGATGGAAGTGCGCAACGACGGGAACGCCGTTGACGGGCTGATCGTGCAGTTGCAGTCAAGTCACTCGGTGGACATGGGATTCATCCCACCTGACATTGCCGTTTACGAAGATGGGGTTGAGTTCCCGCGTTCATTTGAGGTCAACGACATCCCGCTGAATTCAAACTTCACGATTCGGGCTTGGGTGCAACTTCCACAAGACCAAAGTACCAACGGCACGGTCTACATCAACACCACGATTCGGTCTCGATTTGCGCCGGAACTTCCCTTTGTTCACACCAGCGAAGGAGATTACCTCGGTCTGGCCTGGCAACCCAGTGAAGCAGTGGATGAGGGAATTGATTGGGGGGGCATGGCCAACACGGCTGTTGCGTACGTGAAGGCGTGGTCGGGTGTCATGTTCAGCATCTTGCTGGCCTCCATCATTCTTTACAAGGCTGTGATCGATCGGCAGCGCCGGTTGGACGAATCACAAACCCTGCCCTATCAGGAGGCCAATGAGCAAGCTGAAGATTGGATGAGCCAATACCAGAAAGAACCCGTTGCCGGGGAACAGGTGACGGCCCCAGCAGCACCGCTTCAGGAAGTCCCAAAAGCGACCTATGAAGCCATGTTCCGCCACCAACATGGTTCGGCTGAAGCACCTCAGCCACAAGTTGATTCAGGATTGATTTCTGCAGCGAGCATCGTCCTCGACAAACGAACAGAAGAAGCGAGAAAAAGCAAAGCCGATGCAATACTCTCCGACTTGCAATCAACCGGAGGTTCAGCGCCGCTCTCTGCCAACGAGACCTTGGTAGCGCCTTCCTCGTCGTCGGTCCCACTCCCTTCCAACGAGGACGCTCATCCACCTGCTGTCGACGACTTGGAGTTCTGAGGCGAGTTCATGTTGATCGGCATCGACGAAGCGGGGCGTGGACCGGTTTTCGGACCCCTTGTTGTCGGCATCTGTGCTGTACCTGACGATGCGGAGCCGTTGTTGATGGACATCGGCGTTAAGGATTCCAAAGACCTCTCGTCCAAAAAGCGCCAACACATCGAAACATGGTTCAGGGAGCAATGCGACAAGGATGGATGGTTCGGAGCAACGGTGGTCATCCAGCCCGAGCGGATTGACCAAGCCCTGCAACAACAAGGCCTGAATTGGCTCGAGGTTGAAGGGTTTCAAGAAGCACTCCAGCAGGTTCCCTATCAGCGAGACCTGACCATCGTCGCCGATGCCTGCGACGTGAACGCCGAGCGATTCACGCAACGGATCACGGCAGGGCTTGATGGCTGGCCGTATCCCCAATCCACCATGATTTCGGAACACAAAGCCGACCAGCGACACCCGGTGGTTGGCATGGCAAGCATCCTCGCCAAGGAAGAACGAGACCGGAGGATAGAGGCAATGTCTGTGCGTGTGGGATTCAATGTTGGTTCGGGCTATCCATCCGACCCTGCAACAAAGAAGGCGTTGCCAGCGTTGGTGGAACAAAGCGGCATTGACCCCGAGGTGCGTTGGGGGTGGGCGACCGTGGAGCGTTTTTGGGCTGAGCACCGGGATGGCGACGTGCCGGTTCGAGGTGTTCAACGTACGACACAGCAACGGCTCTTCCATCCATGATGCATCACGCATTTCTTGAAGGACGGCCGCCAGCACCTGATGAGCGACATGACATGGCAACCCGATGTGGAAACAGAAGCCCTGATTCGTCATGTCGCCCTGCAAAACGCCCTTGAGTACGAGGGCAAGGCGGCCATGGGCTCGGTCATCGGCCGCATCATGGCCATGCGGGGTGATTTGCGCCAACACGGAAAGGCCGTGACCGGACTTGTGGCTGCACAGGTCAACGCCGCCAACAACATGGCGGCTGAGCAGGGACTTGAAGCGATTCGTAACCTGCTCGAGGCGGAAGCGCCGCATCTCTTGGAGAAGAGGGAAACCAAGGCGCGAAGGGAAGGTCTACCCGAACTCAAGAACGCAGAGAAAGGAAAGGTCGTCCTCCGTTTTGCTCCCAACCCGAACGGTCCGCTCTCGTTTGGACACGCACGAGGCCTTGTCATCAACAGCACCTACAGAGAAATGTACGATGGCGAGTTCATTTTGAGGTTTGACGACACCGACACGAAAGTCAAGCCACCCATGCTGGAAGCCTACCAGACCATCCAAGAGGAAACGGAATGGCTCACTGGACGGAAACCTGACCGCGTGGTCATCGCTTCCGATCGCATTGATGAATATCATCGCCATGCTGAGATGATGCTTGAGCAGGGATTTGGGTATGTCTGTCGATGCAGTGCTGATGAATTCAAGGATCACCGAGTTGCCAAAACCGCCTGCCCGTGTCGTACGCAAACCCCCCAAGACAACCTCGTGTTCTGGAAGCGAATGCTCAACGGGAAATTCAAGCCAGGTCAGGCGGTTGTTCGGGTGAAAACCGACATGACACTGAAGAACCCGGCCTTAAGGGACTGGCCTGCCTTGCGTCTGCAAGACACCACTGCTCATCCGCATCCGCGTCCTGAAATCGGTTCAGCGCACGTTGTTTGGCCCCTCCTTGATTTCCAAAGTGCCGTCGAAGACCATTTGCAGGGCGTCACCCACATCATTCGAGGAAAGGACTTGATGGATTCAACTCGAAAGCAAACGCTACTGTACGAGCACTTCGGCTGGACCTACCCCGAAACCATGTACTGGGGTCGTGTCAAGGTGCACGAATGGGGTGGATTTTCCACCTCGCAAATGCGCGCTGACATTGAAGCAGGCACCTACAGCGGATGGGACGACCCGCGACTTCCAACCTTGGCGGGGTTAAGGCAGCGGGGCACCCAAGCCGAAGCACTCAGAAATTTCTGGTTGGAACTTGGCATCACGCAGAAAGACATCTCCGTGCCCCTTGCAACCCTGTACGCTCACAACACCAAAGTGATCGACGATGACGCTCCGCGGCTGACCTTTGTTCGACATCCTGCATCCTTCACGCTGGAAGGGGACCACCCTGATTCGCTGAGCATCCCCGTCCATCCGAACCACGAAAACATGGGTCTACGGACATGGAACTTGTCGAGTGGGACCATTTGGTTAGAAAGTGAGGACTTGGAGAAGATGGACCTGCGCTTGAAGGAATTTGCCGATGTGGGCCTCCACGATCGCTCTGCCCACATTGAGAGCATGGAGCGGTCGGATAAACGGCCCATCGTCCACTGGCTACCAGAACGCAACGCGACCGAAGCCGTGCTGACCGGTACCAAAGACAACGCTGTCTTCCACATTGAAGGGCAGTTGGAAGTTCACAAGCACCCTGCAGGAACCATTGTCCAGCTCGAACGTGTGGGTTACGCGAAAATCGTTGACACGACCACGTTGATGCTTTGCCATGAAGACCTCGGTGAAAGCTGAAGAAAGCAAGAACCAAAACCTGCGACGAAGGTGGGCCTCCTATGGGAAAGACCGTTGCCGACCTGACCTTGGACGATGAACACATGACCGTAGGAACGGAGGATTCTCTTCAAGAGGCTGCCAAGCGCCTCCTGACCATCTCAGGCGGCATCATGGTGGTTCTCGATGAGGACGGGCGCGTCAAGGGTGTTATCGGTCAGCGACAACTCATCAAAGCGCTCAGTGAAGGCGTCGACGCCTCCTCTGCCCAATGCCACGAGCACATGGAAATGGATTTCATGCAAGTCAACCTTTCAGACAGTCTGAAAGGTGTCCTCGCTGACATCCGCCAGCGAAGCCCGCAAGCCGTTGTTGCGGTGGATGGGAGCGGTGAATTTGTGGGTTATTTCTCCCCAGATGACTATCAAGAAGCGGTTCAAATGGTGGCCAACCTGAAAGGGTTGGACCTCTGATCATGCGACCAGTTTGATGACACGTCCGCACCCTGCACAATTGAATCGATGGGGGCGAGCGTCCGTTGTGACGGCGTTCGGGGTTTGACAAGCAGGACAGGGAATCTGAGGATGCTGTGGTGTCGCTGAACGCCTGGGTGAACCGACCAAGCGAGGACTGGCCATGGCGGTGATGACCCAAATGAGTGCCACAGCGCCCAAGGCGATACCGATGAAGGCCACAGGATAACCGATGACCGTGACCGCCAGCGCAATGGGAATCAAGACCAATTCGAGGTAGAGGTAGGTGCGGCGCCGGTTCCGCGTGAGCCGCAAGCCGATAACGAAGGCTGCCAGCAACCCCACCAAGGTGAGCGCCGTGAGCGTCAACGGTGCATAAGCGAGGGAGGAGGTCGGGAGAACTTCAAAGCTGAATTTCTCACCTTGCTCGATGCCCTCTCCTTCCATGGTGATGATGTCACCCCATGGCATGCGCAGGACAGCGAAGTCAAAGGCGTCCGATTCGCGAATGATGCTGTTGCTCAGCGCGGTGAGCGCCGAAGAGCGTGCTGTCAAATCGAGGGAGTAATCACTCCACAACGGGGCTGGTTGGACAACAATGAAGTTTCGGAGGAGGTCAATGCGACTTCCGTCCTCGACCAGTTCAGTCGTCGAAAACCGAAGCGTCACGGGGTGATTGATGACAGCGTCTTGGCCGTTCAAGTCAACTTCAACCCGCAGTTCGTTAAACGCCCGGAAATCCCCAAGCAATTCTTCCGTATCCAGCCCCAATCCGGTGTTCATGTACATGGGGCCGAGGCTTACCATTTGACGCTCAAACTCAGACCGCTCAACGTCTTCGATGAAGCGACTGATACGGTCTTCATCGGACACCGCCCCTGCGGAAAACGCTCTGAGCGTTTGAGAGAGGGCGGGGTTTTCATCCCCGATGTGGTCCATACCCCATCGCATCCAAAACGCCATTTCATCGTGAATCGTGATGGTCGTGATCCGTTCGAGCATCAAGCCTCCATCCTGGGATTCGAGTTCCATGGTGATTTCCAGCATCATGCTGCTCCCACCGCCGTCGGTGCGAAGGGGCTCATCGGGCGGGTAGTAGGTTCCAGTGCCACCGCCGGTGTCGAAGGTCTCAACTTCGTAGGTGGCCGAACCACGCAAGGAGGGTTGGCCGGGCTGGAATTCCAATTCAACTTCAACGTTGATGGTTTCTACCCCACCAGCTGCACCCGTCCAAGTCCAAGTGACACGCACGGTGTCACCCACTGCGGTTTCAATGGGATCACCTGACACCGGAACGCCGTTGACCTTCAGCGTGATGGATTCCGCCATGGCCAGCGTGGACAAGCCCCAAGGAGAATCAAGGCGAACGGCAAGGTAGACATCGGAGCCTTCAACCTCTGGCTCCACCATGAAAATATCCATCAGCGGAATGGTCGCTTCAAGGGAAGATGCTTCGTCCTCACTGCCCCAGAAAAATTCCAATTTGGCATCAGCCGCAGGCACACTGAACAAGACTGCTTGAGCGGCGAGTTCAATTTCGATGTTCGAAGAACCACTGGTGGTGAACGATTCCACCTCAATGTCAAAGGTCAGCGAACCGGATCCTTGGGCAAGGAAGGAGGAACCTGGCTCGGTCGCTGCGCTGAAACTCTTGGAGCCGACGCTCACGGTCGCCGTTGCATTGATTTGAACACCTGCCGCATTGGCCACTTCGTAATTGATGGAAAAAGTCCACGTGGAAGAGGGCACCTCTCCGCCCCAGGTGTTGGGAAGGAGCCAGCGACCAATGGTTTCCTGCGATGAGATCGAGGTCTCAACGCTCACGCTTTGCGGGTCCTCCGCCAGATCTGCAGCAAACGGTGTCAGCCGCTTGTTGCTGTCGCTGCCAATCAGGTAAAGTTCGACGGGGGTTGCATCACAGCACACCAAGACATCTTCCGACGAATCAGCCTGAACGGTCGCCACGAAGGGTGTGGCAAAGGTAGCCAAGAAAATCGCACACAGAAAAAGAGCACGACGCATGGTTCCCAACCGTTCCCAATCATCTGTGGCTCATAACTTGAACTCCTCGTCGTGAGGAGAACGGGCTCAAAGTGCCTTCTCAAGAAGGGCACCGAGTTCTTTTTCGAACAGCGTCACGAGGGCTTCGCCAACTTCGCCTTGAAGCTCATCGGGGAGCAAACGAAGGCCGAGGCGGGTGGCAGCACGGGTGGCTTTCAATTCCGCATAGATACTGCGGGCCTTGGAGTGGAAGTAATACGCAACGGCCTCTTTGATTTCGGCCTTCAATTCAGGGTCGTCCTCCACCTTGGCCCTGATGTGGCTCTTGAGTTCGTCCTTCACGAGGTCGCGGAAGGCTTCGATCACCAAATCCTCGGTGGACATCAACTCTTGAAGTTGACTTTGGATGCTTCCGGTCAACAGACGCTCAATCGCCATGGCCGTCCTAACGGCTCCTACGGTTTCAATCCGTCGCTTGACCCTCGGTCAAGAAACGACCCGTTCCAAGCCATCGGTCGAGCAACTTGGAAGCATACAAACGACTTGCGTCAGCCTCTTCCGGCCAAGCCTGTTTCACCAAATGCAATTGGCTGGCTAAATCGATGTGCTCATCACCGACCAACATTCGGTGCCATGTCAACTCCTCAAGCCGTGGCGTTGACAACTCCGATTCGGAAAGGCAAGGGAGGAGAAGTTCGCTGATGGCCATGCTTCGCTGGTCAACATCCATGGTGGGCCAGACCTTTGCCAGACGTTTCAACTGACGCTCAGAAAGGCCCGGCATCATGCCTGTAGCCGGAGATGGGACCTCGGGAAGAGGAACAACTCGAAGCGTGCCTTCTTCCTTCAGGTGGTTCAACACCGTGGTGTGAATGGGGTCCATGTTGGTCTCCAACGCTGAGCGAGACCAGAGACCAAGGGAAATGAATGGCCGTAGTTTTCGTACCCTTCGCCCGCCTGGTGCGATCACGGCTGCCAGAGCAGCTGCTTGGAGGACCGGATCAACGGCGCCCGAAAACGTTCGGTGGTTCGCACCCATTTCCACGGTGGTGGCCAAAGGAACGAGATGGATGTGTTCAGTGGAAGCCAAGTCATCAATCGACCACGTTGCTTCTTCCACATCAACCACCACCGTGAGCCCCGTGGCTTCGACCGACCAGGCAGGGGGAGCGTCACGGGGAAGATGATGCCGAGGGGTGAACAATCGCCGACGGTATCGAACGCCAACATCGAGGAAGGCGGCTTCGAGTTGACCGATGGCCAAGACGCCGTCAACTGTTGCTGGAGCGGTGAGGTGAATCATATCCGCAGCCTTGATGGCCTCGCCGTGTGATTCCATCGTTGCCTTCAACGAGGAAAACATCGGTGTTGCAAGGAGGTCGCGCATTGTGAACAAACCGAAGGAACGTTGCGTTCCTCATGAAGGTGTTCGTGCTTGTGGTTCAATCACTCGACCATAAGGCGGAGTTCGTCTCGCTTGTAGCGCCAGTCGCTTGGGAGACGGTTTTCACCGATGTAGTAGGAAGCAAGACGTCGAATCTTGGCTTCGGTGATTTCGAGGGCTCGCTTGTTGTGAATGTCCTTGTGATTGCCCGAGCCGAGGTGGTTGATGATGGCAACTGCTTGGCGCATGAGGTTCATCATGTCCTCGGGGTAGCTACCGGTCATATCGTTCTCTGCGAGCACTTGGCCAATGCGCTTGCCGAGGACGAGGCGGACGTTGGGAACAGCGTGCTTGTCACGGAGGATGGTGCCGATTTCAGCGGTGGAATGACCGGCCTTGGCCAAGTCGAGAATGAGGGACTGAACCGCATCCTTGTCGGTGTTGGACCACTCAGGTGCCTCAGAAACGTGAGGACGGGTTGAGCCGCTCTGGCCTTTTCGGGACTTGTACATTCGTGCCATATCACACCACCAAGCGGCCTTCCGACTTATCTCCCCTTCTTAATCACTCCGCCACACTACAGCGTGCTGCAGGCTCATGATTTCTTCTTTCGTTGATGAGATTTTGCAAGGGTCCCCGGTGTACCCGCCCATTCCCAACCGGCAGCAACAGCACGAGCTAGACCGATGCATTCCCCACTCTGGAGGACTCGAAGGTCATCGCCCATTCGGATGGTTGGATCTGCTTTTTCGACCAACTGGGCGAACACGTCACCCTTCCAAACCACATCCTCACGCAACACCACCGCCTTGAGGGCTTGGTGGTGGTGAAGGAGATCGATGGCTGCCCTCGAGAACGAAAACCCGTTCCTGTCAATGGACCAGACGGCCATTTGAGTCCCGTCGAGTTCAAGCCGCCAGCGGGGGAGTTTACCTCGGACAACCAATGCCTCGCACCATGCGTCGGTCCCGGTCACCTTGCGGGCGATGCTCCTGAAATGCTCTTTGAGTCGAAGGTTGTTCTTTTGATTCTTCAACTCGTACCGCTCTCGGGCGTCCTTGACTGCAGCGGTTAAACGAGCCAAGGCATCAAAATTCGTTGACCCTTGTCCCTGACGGGTGTTGACAACATCAACGGAGAGGAACGACAAATCCATGTCCGTGTGATTGATGATTTCCCTGTATCCGACCCGCTGGACCAACGCTGTGAGCATTCTACGGACTCGACCCAGTTCATCCGACGACCAATCTCCGGTGACCGGCACGTCATAGTTAGCAGCGGGCCAAACGTCCTCAAGGTCCCTGGGAACAAGGCCAAGAGGCGAGGTCATCATCACTTCATGACAACCCGTTGAGCCGATGGCACGCAGAAATTGACCGTGTGATTTTGAAAGCCTGTAGGGTTTTCTCGCCGAACAGGGCAGGAGAATCATCACGTTGCGAACGGGTGCCGGTGCCTCGTACTCCTCGGCCATGAACCGTTCCCAATCGGCCACCAGCGGATCGGTGAGCGCATTGGATGAAAAACAAGCAAACTCGGTCGTCGCCGGCATATGAGATGCCAACACACCCTCGTTCCCAGCAACCAAGTCCTGATGCCGCCGAAGATGCTCGACGAGACGAGGACTTGACTGACTTTGCTGGACGGCCAGCGTCCGAAGAGAACCTGTCATGACGGCAGCTCGAACCTCGTCCAGTGCCTTGACCATGTGATAGGCCTGAGCCTCCACGCTGGTTGCTTCGTGGTCCAGTGGAAGCCGAGGCCCCCACGCCGTCAAGACAACGCCGTTCGCCGACGCCTCTCTGCACCGAGCAAGGTCGAACAAATCCACGCCCATGGACACCAGAACGCTGAGGTTGTCCGGCCCGCCAAGACCGGGCGTCCACAACAGGGCACCAGGAAATCGATGCTTGAGGGTCATCACCGCCGTAGGAAGTTTACCAGGTTGGCTGGCCAATTGAACGGCGTCCGTCAATACCACGATTTCGGGGGAAAGCGAAGGGTCCGTGAGCGAGTCGTCGTGGTTCATGCGTTGCCATGAAACTGGAAGCAGCGAGGAGGTCCCTTGGGCCTCACCTGCGTTGGCATCTTCAAGTGATGGAGGGAGAACATGCCCGACGTTCACCGAGTAGGTTGGCCCGTTCTCCCTAAATTCGGGTGGGCAGAACGCACCTCTTGAGCTGATGCTCAAGACCGAAGGAAGGGAGGTCGAGGACGCTGAGGAGAAGGGAGCGTAGTCCACAGGAAGAACAGGGTCATCCACCATTAAAACAAGTGCAGGTGTCTTGGCGCTTGGCGATTTTCGGTCACCCAACCCCCACATACGACCGTAGCGGTCGCGATGGAGAACGGTTCGACCAAGGGCATCGGCCATGCCAAGCCCTGCGGCCGTATCTTCTTGAAGAGTTTGAACCCAAACCGGGGGGAGGGTTTTGAAAGACGCCCCCTCACGCAGTCCCATGGGATGGAGGAAAGGTGAGTGCCGAGCGGTTTCGCTCGTCCTTCTTTTGCTTCTCCTCGGCATGCCAGTCGAGGCCCAGACCAATCAACCGTTGCAACTTGATGAAGGACGCTCCGTCATTGACCTCAATGCAGGCGAAGTACGGAACGTGCAGTTCACCGTGTCATCCGAAAGTGTGGCAATCCTGTCTTGGACATGTTCATCCTGCCAACTCGAGGTGGACGAACATGACGATAACCTCGACGTTGAAGCCCACGGAACCACCATGCTGAGCGTTCAAGCGAACCAAACCGACACCCTGACGTTGACCCTGTCCGCCGAAGGATCCGAAACGGTAGAACTGATGCTGTTCAACCAAATCGGGACCACCATGAACACGCAGCGACCTGCACCCGGTGCGACCACAGACCACGTCACACCCGCTGTATGCACCTCCGCCAAAGCCTGTTTGACGGCCACAGACCACCACTTATTCACCGTTCCAGAGCTGAACGAAGCCACCACCAGCGGTGTGGTGGAGGCCAACGCCTACCACCATGTGGCCTTCAACACCTCATCGGGCGATACTCTCGAGTGGCAGTGGCTCGCAACCACCGAAGCCGTGTCCGTCGAAATGTTTCACCAAACCGAGACGAGCGAAACCCCCACCGACACCGATTTGACCACTGGTGCGTCGACGGTGTGGTCGGCTTCAACGCCGCTGGGAGCACACTGGGTAGCTCCCACTGACGGGCGATTCATTGCTCGTGTAGCGACCCAAGCCCCCGTTGCCTTTTGGGCGGCGCATGTCGTGTTGCACCACCATGAACCGGTCCATTCCTTGATGGAGAGCAACCTCGCATCGGGCACTGAAATCATCGGCCACGGCAACATCACCGCCCCGTTCGCATGGGACGAAACCCAGCAACTCAGTGTTGAGGCGGTGCATCACCCCGTGGTGTTCTCGGTCGACCAACTGCTGAACGGTGCATGGGTGGCAGGTTCGCCCCACACCCTTCAACCGGGCGAACCGATGAAGGTTTACCCCTATCCGGACGTGAGTGCTGGGCGAATGAAGGTGACCGGTGCAACAGTGTTCATGCTTGAAGCCTCCACCCGGTCGTATGCAGACCTCGACGGTCTTGAGGCCCCGTCTTACCGACCCACGGACAACGCCACCGACAATGCGACGTGGCCGGTCATCAACCTGACCGAGCCCACCTCAGGAGAACTCACCCTGGCCGTCCACGACACCACGGACACGTATCGGTTGGTGGTGGACGGCTGGAGCGAATCCATTCACTTCGTTCAGTTCGTGGTTGAGGGTGATGTCGCTGACCTTGAGATCCAACTGTGGGACATCGACCAGAACACGGGTGAAGTGTTGGCGACGGACATCACCCGTCCAGTGGGCGAACAGCTTCGAATCGGACTGCAGGTCGGAAGAGGTACGCATTACCTCCAACTTCGGTTCCAAAACGCCTCCGAGGCGACCCCCCACCTCTGGGGAGAGGATGTGGCCTCGAGAAGCTACACACTGCGGCCCGCCTACACCCTCATCGATGAAGGCGACGAGCCATGGTTCCCACCCAGCGAGGACGCCGTGTTCTGGGGCGGCGTAGCACGGTGGTTCATGGGCCTCCTGTTCTTGTTGCCTGCTGTTTATCTCTTCATCCACGTCAAACGTTCTCAAACCTTTGCGGCTTCAGTGGCCGAGAAAAAGGAGAGGCTTTCGTGGTACATCTCAAGGTTGGACAGCGGTGAAAGCAGTCCAAAACAGGCGCGAATTGACATGAGCAAAGCCCTGCGCGCCGTCGCCGAACTCGATTGGAACGAGGGACTCGAGGCTTGGGGGCCCAAACGATTGGAGCATCGAACCGAGGACGTGGCCCTCGCCATTTGGAGTGTGGATGAGCGTTTGGCTACCAAAGAAAAGGCTTGGCCGGTCGTGGTCGGCGTTCATGTTTTGAACGGCACATGGGATCTTGCTGCCCTCCGGTTTGATGCCCCAGAAGGGCAGGGCTTTGAGGTCGTGCATGTGGAACCGCGTTTCCTTTTCCAAGGTGAGGAAGTGTTCCTTGACACCATGGGTCCCGGCCACCGAACCTACCTCATCGTTGAATTGGCCGGTCCCGCTCCACGCGTCGACGTTGAACTCAACGGACGGATGGACGGTCAGCCGTTCGCTGCTCGTGTTCCGGAAACGCTTGAGCGATGACCAGACGCTCAACCACGACGTCGCTCGTCCGCATCGTCGAGAATGCTGGCCTCAACATCGCCAGGAGCAAGGTCAGCCCGCATGGTCTCCAACCCTTTCCGAGTGGCTTTCGGGACTTTCTTTGGCATGTGGAGTTTCAGGAGCACCACCACATCGCCTCGCCCACCGCCGCGCTGTCGAGGAAGACCACGCTTTCGCAATTCAATGGTCTCGCCCGAGTTGGAATAGGCTGGCACCTTGATCACCAGCGGTTTCCCGTCAAGATGTTCCAACTCCACCGTCGTCCCCAAGACCAAATCGGCATAACCAAGCGGGAGCGACATGATGAGGTCAGAACCAGAGCGTTCGAACCATTGATGCTGTTCAATTTCGAGTTCAATGAACAAATCCCCGGGTTCTCCCACACCCTGCGGGGCAGGTTCGCCTTTCCCACGCATGCGCATTCGAGTGCCATCCTCAGCGCCTTCAGGAACGCTGAATCGGAGCGTGTTGGATTTGAGTTCTTGACCCCGGCCGGAACAATCGCCACAGGGATGGTCTGCCACGTTCCCACGCCCACCGCAATCCTGGCAGGGCTGCACTGCTTCTTGGATGAACGGGCCCACTTGTTGTCGCACGCGAACTTGTCCTCGTCCGGCGCAGCTGTTGCAGGGGGACAACTCGCCCCCCTCGGCACCGGTTCCATCGCACGTGCTGCACGGTTCGGGTAGGTCGAGAACGACCTCTTGCTCCGAACCGAGGTACACATCTCGGAGGGAGATGGAATGACGAATGAGAATGTCCGAACCCCGACGTGTGGAGCGTCGACGAGAGCCACCGCCAAAAAACGAGGAAAAGAAATCTCCTCCGAGGATGTCCTCGAGATTGATGTTGAATCCACCGCCACCAAAACCACCGAAGGGCGAACCTTGAGGTCCACTGTGCCCGAACCGGTCGTATTGAGACCGCTTTTGATCGTCCGAAAGCACCGCATAGGCTTCTTGGATCTCTTTGAATCGGTCCTCTGCGTCCTCCTCGGTGCTTCGGTCGGGGTGGTATTTACGAGCGAGACGGCGGAAGGCGTTCTTGAGGTCGCTTGCAGAAGCGGACTTCTCAACGCCGAGAACGTCGTAGTAGTCCCGCTTCTCACTCATGGTGCCGTCCTCGTTGGGGACGACGGGAGACCTGCTTTGAACCTCACGCCTCCCCTTCAAAGGTCCAAGCCACAATGCGGGCAGAATCGCTCACTGGGGCTCACGGGTGCACCGCAACCCCGACACGTCGGGCCCGTGGTGGCCACTGGACTGGACACCGACGGGCTTTGGCCCATCATCGCCATGCTTTCCAACGACTCGGAAACAACCGGAACGACTTTTCCAACCGGTGTTGCGTCAACACCGTCCCGAACCTGCCCTGAGGTTGTCATCACGGTTTCAACCCCACCTGAATCGCTCATCGAGGTCATGTTGACCTCCGATTCATCCTGGCCTTTATCGAGGCGAAGCGGAGCCACGGGGCGTTGCGCTGTGACCGGTGATACCGAGGCGGCTTGCCGCAACCTTGCTTGACGCTGAGCCTCTCGTTCGGCCTTGCTGTCGACGCCAAACAGACCAAAGAGACCGTCCAACAATCGATCCATGGGGCCGATCTTCCTGCTGGCACCCATGGTACCAACAACGGTTTCGTCGTCTAACGTGGCACTTCCTGTAACTCGGGCGTTGGCCTTGACGATGTGGTCAGCTTCGCTGAGCATTTGGACTTCGACTTTGGCCTCGTCGCCCAATTCAATTTCCGGGCCTTCCCCTGAAATCTCTCCGACCGAACGAGTAAGCCCGTATTTGTTCAACGGGTCCATCGTTCCATCAAGTTGTGCGTCCGTGGCCCAAACACCTCGCTCTTCTGCCTCGTAGACGTGTTTGATTTTCCGCATGGCTTTGGCTCGGTTGTATTCGTGATCCTTCACCACACCTGAGCGACGATACACCACCACGCCGATGAGAACGGCGACCAGGTACCATGCGTACATCAGCCTAGGTTCGAGTTCAAACATGGTCTGCAGTGGGGGAAGCGACAGATGAGAAGCCCCCATCACGAGAAGCGGCAGCACGCTGAGGCTGCGATTCGTGACCCCACGTGGTTTGGCCATGGTGCTCAGTCTCCTGGTCTGGCGATTCACTGATGTATCTATTGGCTGAATGTATCCCTCAACGGTCGCTGGGCATCCGCCCCCGACGAACCAGTCCATCGCCCAAACCCAGCGTAAAACTGGTGTGAAGCATCAGCAAACACAGGGGTACGCCAAACAAGGCCGACCAACCATCGCCACGCACCGCCCGGTGAACACCTGCGAATCCGAGAGCGACCCCATAACATGCAACAAGGACCCACCAAAGGGGTTCGCCTGCTACCCCCAACGCCATGGTCAGCAAGAGACCGACCAACGGGAGGAATTCCTGCCAGGTTGCACGACGAGGGTGCTTGAGAAGCACTTTGGTTCTCCAGAAACCGTACCGGTGGCCCATTTTCCACCAGTTGGCAAGGGTTGAGCGCTTGTGCATGTGAACCGTGGTGGCGCCATCCCTGTAAAGCACGTATCCCGATTTCAACAGACGCATGGAAAGTTCACTGTCCTGGCTGGTGATGAAGGATTCATCCCACCCTCCAACGGCATTGAGCGATGTGCGGCTGTGCATGACAAAGGCCGGTACCTTCGTCGGTTCTCGCCCGCTGAATTGGCTAAACTGCCCACCGCTGCGACCGATGGGCGATGCCAAGGCCCCGTCAATCCAACGTGCTGTTCGAGACGTAATTTGGTTCGCAGGCAGGACCCTGACGCCCAAACCAGAGAGGCGGTCTCCGACTTCATCCTGACACGCCGCCCACGCTTGGAGACGGGATTCGAGATGATCTGGTGGAACCGTGGCGTGACCGATCAGTTCAACCAGGAACTCAACGCTATCCGGCAAGGTGGAAAGGGCCAGGTTTCGAGCGTGGGCGACGGTTCGATCAGGGTTTTCCATGAACGAGAGGTGGGGATAATCATCACCTTGATGCTCCTCCATGATGCGCTTCACCACCCGTTGGGTGCCGTCGGTGGAACCGCCATCCAGCACCACAATCATGTGGCGGGCAGGTTCAATCGTTTGTCCGAGAAGCGACAGCAAGCAGGCTTCGATGTGTTCAACTTCATTGTAAACGGGGATGACGGTCGCCAATTCAGGACCCTCAGCCGCATCCATACATCGTGGTGGTTGGAGTCCGTTTTCACCTCTTCGTCTGCTGCATTCATCCTCGGTATGTTCTTTGAGGTCAACCCCCTCCCTCAACCATGGATGGTTCACGGCTGCGGCTCACAGGCGTAGGCGAGGGGTTCACGACCCGAATCACCACCACCTTGACGGGGGTTGACTCACCAACCAAGGTGCTTGAAGCACTTCAACGGCTCTTTCCTGAGACGTCAAGGCCTGACCTCGAACCCGAGCCTTCCTTGGGGCATCCCGTGAACGCCGAATGGGAATTTGATGATGTTTCCCTGGCCACCTTTCTTCAACAACTCCACGAGCAACGGATTCTCGACACGGCTCTCGATGCGATGTCGATGAACATGGATGGAAACACCACCACCTTCCGTGTTGCTCGGCAGGCGGCAGTGGCCGGAAAAATCGCTTTTCCAATTCCCGGAGATGACCCCTTGGGCGGCGTGTTTTCCATCACCATCACCGGGGAGGGACTCGAGGATTGGCTCCAGGCAGCTACATGGCATGCAGGACGTACGCAGGTCCCTCGACACATCAACGACGACCATTCCATGAGCGAAGACGGTGAGTCTACGACGTGGGTTTGAACACTTCAGCCAGGAAGGCGATCATTTCACCGTCCCTGCCGGCCCATTCAAGTTCAGGGACCTTGTTCGGGCTCAACCACCGAACGGCCTGATGGACATGCAGAGCAAGATCAGGTGAAACATGATTCACCGAGGAATGAATCAGGTGGATGACAAAGGCCTCATTGCCGCGTTGCCGATACCACGAGCCAAGCGGGTGGCCCGCTCGAACATCCAAGGAGAGTTCTTCACGAAGCTCACGCTCCAAAGCCCTTGACCAAGATTCGTTTCGCTCACATTTTCCGCCGGGAAATTCCCACAGGAGACCGTCGGCCTCCCCTGCGCTGCGTTGACCGACGAGAACATCGCCTCCATTTGACGAAAGTGCAGCAGCGACCACGTGTTGTGGAGCCACAGGGTAGGGACGCAGCATGTAAGCCAAGCAGGATTCAACCATCGCCACACCCTGCTCGACCGGGAGTTTGGTTTCGCCAGGAAGATGAAGAAACAACACGGGTTCGGGGACGGGGTCCGTAGAAGGTCGTCCACACACCGCCTTCATGGTGGCATGGTAGGTCTCGTTGCAAAGGTACGCTCCGGCATCGGTGGAAAGCGTGAACGGGACGGGAAAGTCCTCTGGCTTCCACAGCGAAAGGTCCAACCAACAGCCGCGATGACCCAAACCGTCCAATTGACCATCATTGATTTGGCGACCTTCGTTATCTGGAATTCGCATGTGGATACGATCCTGTGCCAACCGCTCCAAGCGTGGAACATCGCATGATTCGCACAGACCAACATGGAGAATGGCATCCCACCGTTGGCCGTTTTCGACACGTGCAGCGGTGCGCTTGGCGCCGTCGGCGTCCACGGTCAACACATCGGTTTCAATATGAACGGGAAACGTTTGGGCTGTCCAAGGGTTCACCAGTTGACCTGAACCAAGAAGGCGATGAACAACATCTTGGCTGATGTTGGTTGCGTTCCCCCCGAAGGGTTCGAATCCGGTGACCAAGACCTTGGGCACGGGCTCCATGGAGGGTGATGGGAAGGTGGGTTTTTGATTCATCCGACCGCTTCATCGGCGTCATCTTCACAAACATGAAACGCGACCCACCTCCATGGAAGAGGAACTCGTGGTCCAATTGGCCCCGGAATCCTCTGCACCCAAAGAGGGCATTTTTCCCGTGCGAATCGTCAAAGAAATTTGGCGTGAAATCACCTTTGGCGTGGGTACATGGGGTGCACTTCGCCCGTTGATTGCCGCCGCTCTGGCTGCCGTGCCATTCCTCTTTCTTGGACAACACTTCAATCGGCAACATCGTCGGGGAATCGAATGGGGGTTCCTCCAAATCCCGTTGGCCCTCACCATCATCTTGTGGTTCGGACTCTACCTTTGGTCCATCTTTGACGCCTGGAGGGATGCCGTCGCAGCCATGGGGTCACCTCAGGACCAGAGTTGATCACGAATTGGAATGGAACCGTCGGCGAGCCCGGCCAAGTCGGCGCGGTCGTCGTCGTCAAAATCGCTTGGTAGACTGCCGAAAATGAAATTCGCAACATCAGCCGACTCAATCGCCCAATACATCACGGAATCGTCGTTGCTCGAGTGTCCGGGGTGATCAGGGTCTTCGTGATCAACCGGCGATTCATACACCAAGTTCACGAGGCCGAGAAGATGGCCCACTTCGTGCACCAGCACACTGTTCTCCACGTCCTCCACTGAAGGCCGTCCAAACGGCCCGTCGGCCTCATCGATGGAATCGCTGAACAGAGCGACGGTCGAGGCATCGACGGCGACGCCGAGGACCGAATCCGAGTCGTAGGTGCCAGCGGGGAAGAGAATTTGCCAGTACAAGGTCGTGCCGTCCCGTGGCGAAGTGTCCTTCTGCTCCCAACCTTTGTCGCGGACATCCTGTGCCGACCACGTGCCTTCGTGACCGAAGTCCACCTCGTCATATTCAACGGAAATCCCAGAAGGCTTGTCGCAAACACTCTCGAGCCGTTCGATCAAAAGGTCGACGCTACTGGAAAACGGGCGATAACCAGGTTCGTGGTCGATCTCAATGACCATTGAAGTGTACATGCTGCTTCGCAAACAGGCCAGGGTGAGGCCGCCGGGGACACCCTTCTTCTCGGGGAGAACGTCCAGGCCGTCACTTCCCAAGCAACCAGCCATGGAGCTGCTCATCACAAAGACAACCAGCATAACCGCCAAGTTTCGCTTTGCCATCACCTTCACACCTGAACCTTCACTTTTGAACATCTGCCTACCAGTCATCGGGAATGTCAATCGGCGAGAAGAGCTGTCCGGGCCCTGTAGCAGAGGCGAGTTGAGTCCGTGCAAGATGTTCCCACTGGCGCAAGGCAAGAATGGCGTCAATGACGGACGCGTTGATTTCAACCAACGTCACCCGAATGAGCGTATCAAGGATGTCCATGCGCTGATGGTCAACGATGTTCATCACCTTCTCCAAGTCAAAGGATGCGTTTGTGCTGGGAGAAACAGCATCGATGGGCCAGGGGGCATGAACACGTTCACTCACGGCCTCACCGGTGCGTTCAAGATGTTGGTTCAGCGTTGCCATCAGTTGATTGAGATGTTTCTGCAGGACCAATGATACCTCTACGAGTGGCATGTTGAGCTGATTGACCAAGTTGACCGTTCGCTCGGTGAGCGTAACGAGCCCGTCGACCGAATCATCTTCCAAGGTCGTCCCTCACTGTTTGGAAAGCGCATCGATGTACTGCCATCCGTACGAGTTCCACTGCTCCTGTGTCCAACCATCGGGGAGTCCCGTTGGGGGAACGGGAGCAGGTCGGGAACGGTCGGGTCCAGCGACGGGTGGCGGAGGGACCGCATTGCTTGGAGCAGGTGGAACGGGGTTGCCAGGTGCCGGTGGAACGGCGGCAAGGGCGGGCACAGCCTTTCCAGCCTTCATCTCCTCTGCAACCACATCGGTCTGGTCAGCCAGTTCCTCTTCGGTTTCGGGGGCGAGCATGCGCCGGCGCAGCACCATGGCGTAGAGGCCAAATGACACAGACGCAAGTGCGATGATGAACAAGGTGACGCTGAACACATCGGTGGAAAGTTGCTGAGACAACGCCGCACCGTCGCGTACGGTTTCTGCCTTGATGAGCAACGAATCCACGCTGTGCCGGTCCATCTCTACACCGTCGACGAGGACCACCACGCGGTAATCAATGCTGGAACCCGCTGGGTCGTTGGCGACGACAGGGAGGGAGGTCATGATTTGGTCACCGGGAGAGGCATCAAGTTCAACGGTGGAGACGGTAGCCCAGAAACCTCCGTCAACGAGTTCCTGAAGCGCAAAGGCCACTTGTCCGCTTCCGCCCAAGTTGTCAACCTTGACCATCATCTTGGCGGTTTCACCCTCATAGGGACTTGGCGTGTCCCACTGGAGGGACGTCGCTTCATGCTGCAGGTCCACGCGTGGACCAACGAGCGCCATCGGCCATGAGGCGAAGGGATCGCTCATCGCATTCGTCACGGTGTCGTAAGGGTTCCCTGCTTCGTCGGATCCGGAAACCCAGACATCAACGGTGTAGGAAGGCAGCAGCGTGGTCGCTCCGGAGTCTGTGAGATCAAGGGAGCCGCTCCAGAAGTACTGCTGACCGAACGGCGTGATGTCAGGCAACAGTACACTGCCCCGAGAAATCTCTGCTTCGCCGGCCTTCACACGGTAGTGCAACACAGCCGCTTCTGTTGTGTCAAAGCCGTTTTCGTCGTTCGTGATGAGGATCACTTCGAGGTTGCTGGCATCGCCAATGGACAACGGAGAGCCCTCAGGAACACCGTTTAGGGTGATGCTGTCGATGGTGGGGCGGGCGCTGTCGACGGCCAAGCGGACGCGCGGTGAGAAGGCCGTCTCGTCAAGCGCAAGGCCCGGCATGTCGTCCATGCTGAGCCGCAAATCAAGGCGACCAGATCGAACGGCAGGGACCAAAAGGTCGAGGCTGAATTCACCGTCGTCCCTTGTTGACGTGCGCCAGTTGTTCTCAAAGTCGCCAAAGACCACGTCGAAGGCACCAGCTGGAGCGGGCGTTTCATCTTCAGAAAACAGAACCCGCCCGGAAACACGCAGGGCTTGACCCGCACCGATGATGGTCTCGAAATTTTCTTCGTTGTAGTGGTTCTCGCTGTTGCGGAGTTCAATGGCACGAATCTTTCCGGGTTGGGTATCAAACCGGAAGTCATTGTCGAGGCTCCACCAATCGTCACCGAGGCCCTCTTCAATTTCGAAGCACGGCGTGACTTCGTTGTCATTGCAGGGCATGTCCGTCACCCTCACACGAGGGAGGAAGTGTGATTCGCCGTTGGTATCGTAGGCTTCAGGGAACATCCACGTGAGTTGGAATCGGGCTTGAATGATGATCACCGACTCGTTTCCTTCTTCCAAATTGACCGTCGAGTAAAGGTTGGACACGGCGATGTTGTCAGACCCAGCGGTCATCACGGCTACTGGATGACCGTCAGCGCCCTCTGCCAGGGAGATGAACATGGACGACTCTTCATCGTCGAAGTCGCCACCGAGGGCAACTTGGACATACTGAATGTCTTGCCACCCGTTGATGTCACTGAGTTTGATTTGGGCCGTGTAGGGGACACCTGGATGAAGTGGCTCGTAGTCGTCGTGTCCTAAAATGGAAGAGTTTCCGAGGTCGACCTCCGGCTCAAATTCCTGACGAATGAAGTAGGTCACCAGGTCAGCATCCCAATCGGGGAGAACCTCGCCTGGGCGATAACCGCAGGTGATGCTGGAGGCAGGGCAGACGGGGCCGCGACCCATGGCAATCTCGTTGTCTTGCTCGTCTTCACCGGAGACGTAGAACGAGACACGCTGTTTGTGAAGGAGCATGGAATCATCGATCAGACCTTCGAAAATGTTGAGGCCGCCCGCTCGGGTTTCAGGAGATGAAAGCGTCTTCACCTCATATTCGTCCTCGTTTGGCAAGCCGTCAAAGTTGTAGTCTGTGCAACCAATGGCCTCGCTGGCCTTGCATCCAACCCAGTAGTGAAGGTTCAACTGTCGAGGTGGATCAACGGAATCCTGAACGATGATGGAGACGGATTGTCCAGCCCCGGGAGCACCTGCATGGCGTTCCTCTCCGTCCATCGGCGTTGCGCTCAACACCAACGGTGAATTACCATCCAAAATCAAGCGAATGGAGTTGTAGTTGGGATTGGTAAAGGTCGAGCCGTTCTCAAGGTCCACTGCTTGGACATAGAAAATCATGCCACCGGGCGCCGATTCAATGGGCGACATGAACGTCATGTTGTAGGCCCCAAACGCCGGATTCACCTCTTCATAGAGCACCATTGGTTCGCCAAGAGGGTCCCCGTCAAACGTAACGTTCTGACCGATCACCCGGATGGAAAAGCTCCCCGCCGGCGGCATGAGTTGAGAATCCTGGAAGTGCATTGAGCCACTGAAGCTGAGGTTGAACCCACCTCGCACCCAATCCATCGGGTAGAGTTGCCGACCGGTTTCCTCCCAGACACGTAGCCCGTCGAGTTGGATGTCGTTTTCAACGACCAACTCCATGTCCGAGGTGGTCCATTGGCTGACCGCCACACCAAGGTCGTCCTCAACGCTGATGACGGCTTCCGTGCTGCTTTCATCGTCCCATGACCAGTTCATTTTGGTCGGCATCCAGATCGAAACCACACCGTTCGCATCCACGGTTGAGGTGCAGTTCGCAGCATCAAACACAACGATTCCGCCAGCATCGGAATTCACCGTGCATGCATCACCTCTCAACCACGTGAAGGTCGGGTCGTCACCGTAGGCGTGTTCAATGGAGACGACCGCTTTGGTGACATGGTCAACGTCATCGCCTGGAGCGACCCGCGTGATGAAATTACGGAACAAGCCATCGGGAGCCGCCAAACCACCTTCAAACGAGGCATCAACGGCACGGGTTTGCATGGCGTACGTGATATCGATGTTGGAAATCTTGACTCGCCCTGAACTGGCGGCCTTCACGGCAATGGGAATGGTCACCATGCCGTCGCCGTTTTCGGGGATGTGGTCGTTGAACGCATCAACCAACGTGGGTGCTTTCTTGACGATTTCACCAACAGGCGAGTCGTCGCTGGCCACCACGGAGGATTCATTGAGGAAGATATCGGATTCCCAGTCGTACGTTCCATCACCGCCCACGTCGAGCATGGGGCGGTCGGGGTAACCTTCCTCGTATTCCAACACAAATTGGTCGATGGACGGTGTGACATCACTGTTTGAACTAGAGAAGAACACAGCATAGCGGAGCGTGTTTCCAGCTGCTTCGGTCGAGAAACTTGTCTCCTGGTTGTTGAAGGCGTCCAGCCACGTGCTGCCGTTGTCGTTGGAAACCACGACATCAAGGGTGGTCCCTGCTGGAACATCCGCTGTCCACGAGGGACGGACCTTGCCGACCTTGGTGCCGGTGTTGAAGTGAGGCGAGGTCCAGTCACCTGTGACCTCGTAATCGGTGGCGTACTCGACATCCACCCACCATGAGACAGCGGTCGAGCCGATGAGTTGGGCTTTCCAAACGAGTTCGTTTCCTGGGTGATCGAAGTGAATGGTGGCTTCGGATTCGACCTGTTCCCAGTGCGTTCCGTTGTCGGCTGAAATCCAGTAGTCCACGCGGTCGCCGATGGAAGCCGCCGACCAGTAGGTCTCGACATTGGCAGAAAGGACATCGTCGCCGGTTTGAACGACTTCGCCGTACCAGGTCGTCGTACCGGGTGCGGGGGTGGTTTCGTAGGTCCAACCCGTTCCAAACTCACGGTAGTAGAGGGTGGCACCCGACCACGTCGAATATCCACAATCCACGGTGACAAATCGCTCACCGTCGAATTGGAGGCCGTAGCCAAGACGAGAAATTTGGCGGGTGGTCGATTCAGGAATCAAGGCAGTTGAACTCCCGGAGACCGACCATGCTTCGAGTTGGTCACGGTCGTTGTACGGCGATTCTTCTTGACATCGCATGTAGAAGGTTGAACCGTTGACTTCGAGTCCGCGGAGCATTTGCTTCTGGCCGCTACCGTAGGTGCCTCCGCACTCCCAACTCGAGCCTGTGGCTGAGGTGTAGCTGTAGTAATCTTGGCCGCGGGTGTAGGTGCCCGTTCCGTCGCCAGCGAATTCATACGAATACAGCCGGTTCATGGCGTTGTGCGCCACCCATACCTTGCCCTTTTCTCGGTCGTATGCAATACCGGTGTACTCACCCACCGATGGAGAGATGTCATAGGAATCCAAGCAGGTCCAGGTGTCGTCTCGGGAAATATCCATTTCAAGGACGCGGTGGTAGTTGACCGGTGCCGTAGACCCGTAGGTGTAGCGGTAGCCGGAAAGGATGCCGAAGAGCCGCTCGTCATCCGTGACCGTCCAGTCCCGGAAGCCGTAGTAGCCGTAATACGATGAGGAGTGCTTTTGTGGCAGGGTGCAGGAGGCTTTGTCCAGCGTGATCACAGATTCACGTGTGGCGTTGTTAGGGTAGAGGCGCTCAACAACATTGTGGAAGGACGACGACGACCAGGTCGACAAAAACAACCAGTCGTGGTGTTTGAGAATGGCACCTTGGCTTTGAGCCATGAAACTCGAGGACGTCTTCGTCAATTGTTGAGAATAAAGCGTCTCGGTGGCGTTGGAGGTGTGGGGTTGGCGCAGCGCATTCGAACCGTTGTCAAGCCAAGCGTCAGAATTGGCGTCAACGTACGCATCGTTTCCGTGGGGCAGGAAATTCCGGCTAATGTTGTCCATGGCCAACGTGAGATCACCGCTCCGGTCGTCGACGTTGCTCTCTGCGCCTCGAATCCAATGCACACGATCATCGGCGACCACTTGCGACCACCCTGTTGCGGAGGCACCCGAGAGGGTCATGCTGACGTCGGTCACCAATGCACCACGTGGAAGCGAGACCGAGGCACCCATGTCGGGGTTGGCTCCCTGGAACAACGCAATGTGCTCAACGGAACCGTCGCTGAATTCGTACACGTGGCGCGTTCCGGCTGCCGCTTCGGCCTCGGAAGAAAACAGTCCAGCCATTGGGCTGAGCGGCGTGAAGACCATCACGGATACGAGCAGGAAGAACACGGCTCGAGAACGGAAGTGTTGCTGTTCGCCACGTTGCATGTTTTCCAACACGCTTCATGCATCATTTGAACCATGCGGTTCAAGGTCAGCCAGCCGAGGGTCAGCTCGTTTGTCGCGAGTCGTATCGAATTGGGGAGGAATCGCCTCGCACGCCATCTTCTTCGTCATCCCGAACCTCAAACCAATCGTTCATCCAATCCCCGTCGGTGTCCCAATTGAGCGGGCTACTTCCCTCGGCGAGATGGTCATCATCAAAGTCAAGCAGGTACCAGCCATATTCGTGTTCACCCACGTTGCGAACAGGAGGCGTGTTGGGGGATCCTTGGTAGTAAATTTCCCACGCATCGGTCCGGTTGCCAGCCATCAACACCACGTCATCGGACGGGTCGACGATGAGGAAGTTCGTGTCCTTATCGTCCACGATGTAGCCGTATTGATTGTCAGGTCCGCCGAATTTGTCGAGTTTGAGATAGTTGAGAACCAACTCGTTGGGCTGGCCGAGACCGAGCATGGCTGCACGGAATTGCCAGCCTTCTGTGACCGGCATGCCATCGTACGTCAATCCGCTGAGACGAACAGCGTTTGGCGAAGAGTAATCACTGTTCGTGATGGCGTAGAACTCCTGGAAGTTGGTGTAGGATTCGTAGACGCATCCGGCACCTGAACAATCCCAATTTCCGTCTTGATCGGGGTCGAGGTTGGCGTCGGTCGCATCGGCTGGGTCAAGCGTGAACCAGGTGAATTCGGTGTCCGGTCGAGCCAAGGTCCCGCCTGATCCGTCTTGAGAGAGTGGCAGACAGGAGTTGGTGTCGGTGGTGCACGGTCCGCCCGTCCCCACATCGATCCACACCACACGAATGTCAAGGTAGGAAGAGAAGTTGTCGTTGCTCTCGTTCCAGGCCAGTTTGTATTCGTACCAGTCAGGGAGCATGTCGCCATCCGTGTCGTTATCGCTGGGATTTGAACCGTACTTGAACACCTCTCGACCATCGGAGTAGTTGTAATCACGAACGTGGGAGACGACGGCTCCGTTTTCCACCGTCGTGATGTAGGTGATGCTGTCGCCGTCGCTGTCGTTGAGGTCAGGGCGGGTTTGGTTATCATACTCCATGAAATTCGTGAACGGGAGGTTGCCCACGCCGTTCTGAACGACAACACCGGACGGCGTGAAGGTGCGATCTTCCCATTCCCCTTGGGCAGCAGGAATGTCGAAGCTCGTTCGGTCGTACCATCCGTCATGGTCGCCGTCGTAGTTCACGTCCCAAGGGTTCAGCGGGTTGGCTGCCCAGTGGTTCTCGGTTGTCACGTCGTCCATGCCGTAGGTGGCGTAGCAGTACTCCCATCCATCCGGAATGCCGTCGCTGTCTGAATCCGGGTGGGTCGGGTCAGCAACCCCGCGTAAACTTCGATTGAAGTTCTCGCTCTCGAGTTCGTTGATCTTCTCCATCCGCTCCTCGGATTCAACGCCCTTCTTGATGAAGTCCTGGTAGAGTGCTTGCTGGGCTTGGAGCGCAGAAAAGCCGAGTTCTTCCTGATAGGCCGCCATCGCATCCTCGCCGAAGTCGATGATGCCCAAATTGGCCGGTACGGTGTTTCTGGTGAGGAATTTACCCCATGTTCTGGACTCCCATTCACGGAGGTTACTGAACGTCTCGTTGGCATCGATTTCACCGTCCCCATTGCAGTCAAAGCTGTCCTGGTCTGAGTCCAGATTGACGTCCCCGTCAATGAGGGGGTTGATGGACCATCGATTTTCATCCAAATCCCACGATGTGAACCAGTACTCGAAACCGTCGTACATGCCATCACCATCGGTGTCGGGAATGGTCGGGTCGGTCATACCGAGCACGACTTCAATGAAGGCGTTGGGCGGCTCGCCTTGCTGCCAAGCGTTGAAGTCGTTCAAGAGACGCTTGCCTCGCGTTTCTTTCGAGATGAGGATGTTGAACACACGTTGTGCCTTCTCGGTGGGTTGTTGGAAATCACCGTCGACGTGGAGCAGCGGTGCGTCGCTGGGATGGTCGATGCCGTTGTCGGGTTGTTCGGTTGCCAGAGCAAATTCTTGGCGGTCGATCAGACCGTCTTCATCACCGTCAAAGTCCCCATCGCCGGCCACGAGCGGATTCAGTGTCCACGTTGCCGCCGACACATTCCATGCCGTAAAGAGCAACTCAACACCATCCAGCATCCCGTCGCCGTCCGTATCGACGTTGTTCGGGTCGGCTGTCAGGCCCGTAAGATTGGTCTGGTTTTCCGTGAGGAAATCACCGAAGGAGGCCGTGGTTGGGATGCCTGGCCACTGCTGGAGTGCGTAGGCCACGCCAATGGTGGTGACGAACCACTGGGGCGATGAACGGTTCACGTCGGTCTCCGAATAGAGGGGTGAAATGACGTTGTACTCCTCCCAGTTGGTCATGCCGTCATCGTCAGCATCTTGCCAGCGATCCGTGGAATCCAACGGGTTGAGCGTCCATGCGTCATCGAGTAAATTCCATCTCGCAAACCAAATTTCCCACCCGTCGGGCATGCCGTCATCATCGGTATCAGCACTCAGTGGGTCGGCGGCGCCCACGCTGTAGGAGGAAAGACCGGCCGTTACGGAGCCGGATGCTCGGTCCGCAAAGGTATCATCTGGAGCGCCGAGGTCGCTGATGTGATCGAACAACTTCGTGGTGAAATTCCCGGGCAGTTGAACGCCATCCAGCGTTTGATTGCCGTTGAATAGATCTGAACGGATGTGGTATTCCAGGTAGTTGACGAAAGCCTCGTCCTGAGAGAGAACACCATCACGGTTGACATCGTAGCCGTCACCGTCCGGATTCTCAAAGGCGTCCGAACCGTTGAGGGGGTTCACGCCGAGGCGTGAAGGGTCCCACGAGCACAGACCCTTCGACTCCCAGCCATCGGGTAGGGTATCGCCATCGGAGTCAACGAGGTTCGGGTCAGCCACTGCCCACGCTTCAACCGCTTCAGGCGTCTCACCGTAGTCTTCGAGCAAATCGCCGTTCAGACCCATGGTTCGGACCACCGACCATTGGTATTCGCAAAGGTTGGGAAGGCCGTCGCCGTCAGCATCCCAGTCGGCGTCGTCGGCCCGGAGCGGGTCGAGGCTCCAGTTGTTTCCACCCGTGAAGGTATCACCCACCCACCGACGGTGCTGGATCTCCCATCCGTCGGGCATGCCATCGCCATCGGTGTCCGGGTTCGTGGGATCAGTAGCGGTGTCAATGTTGGCCAGTGCGAGGTAAGTGGCGTTGGCGGCTTGGCCCTTAGCACTGTCACAGATGTACTCCATTTGCACCGTGTAGTAACACCAAAGCGTGCTCTGTTCGTAGAAGAAACCGTAGTACTCAGAACCGTCTCCTACGCCATCACCGTCGGTGTCGCCCACGCGTGGATCGGTTGCATTGTAGCCTTCAGGCGTGAGTTTGACGTACCGGTACTCGTCAAGGTTGGTCCACAATCGCTCAAGGTTCATGTCGCCGGATTGGTCCAAGTCCAAGCCGTCGGCGTCGTTGTCGAACAACGCGTCCCACGGATCGGTTGGGTCCAGTCCGTGAACCACCTCCCAACCGTCTGGCATCCCATCAGCATCCGAATCGTTGGCGCCCGGGTCCATGAGTTGCAGGTTGGCATAGCGTCCTGGCGACGCTGCGCCAAAGACCGAGACGTTGCCCTCGTTTGTCGACGTGGCAATGGCAACGATTTCTCCGGGCAAACGCGTTTGGTCCTGAAGGCCGTAGACTGCGGTGTAATCGCCTGCGAGCGCCCAAAGACCCCACTCTGAACCAACCAGCACCTCGTCTCCGGTTGGATGAATGGCGCGGATGTTGTTCGTCTCCTTGGAGAGTTTACCATCCACGCCGGGGTGAACGTACAGCCCACTGTGTTCGATGAAGTCATCGTTCAAGTCCAGCTTGTGCAGGCCAGAAGGCGTTCCAAACCACAGGGCTTGTGCGTTCGAGGGAGACGGTCCGTCCAACACCATGGCTCGAATGTCCGCAGGGTTGTCGTTTGATCCCAACGGCAGACTTCGAAGTTCATCGACATCTGTCGGGTTCGGATTGTCTTCTGGGGTGTAGAAAAATCGCCACGAACCCGCAGCATCGTCCCTTGCCGAAACCGTATCAACAATGAACAAGCCCCGGTCGGTTCCAATGAACAGATGGAACGTGGCCCCACCTGCCAGGCCGTGTTCAATCGAAGAGACCGAGGCATTCGCCTCGCTCAAGCCAGCGACAATGCCAGCGCCAAGGTCGAACGTGGAAGCAATGCTGGCACTCCCGTCAATTTCCACGATATGCCCTGCACCTGCATGACCCAAGCCGATGGCGTGGAGGTTGACATCTTCCCCACCCAGTGGCGACACGGCGTGAACGGCATCGGAGAGGCTCCACGACCACGAGCCAATGGAGGCCAACCCGCCATCGGCCAGCAAGGGGGCGACGGCGAAACCGAGGCTGGTTCCCATCACGACACCGTAGGGTGTACCGTCGGCCTGCGCGAGGAACCCGTCATGAAGGACGACCCCTTGGGGCATGGAATGATGACTCTGTGCGGAACCATCGAGGTTCAAGACGCTGACGCCGTACTTTGTCATGGCGTACAGAACGCCGTCATGTTCGGCGAGTGTCTTGACATCATGGTGCATGACGGCCAAGGTGTCCTCGGGTGCATCGTAGACCAGCGGCATCGTCGCAAAGCCACCCTCATCGCCAACAAGCGCCGACTTGAGGCCGGGATACACCGTGTTGCCGTCGTCGAAGTGGACGAGGTACTCTTCGAGCGTCGAAAGCGCTTCACCGACCTTGAGTGCCGTGAGGGTTCGAGACACATCGCTGGAGATGCCTCCGTCTCGATTGGTGTCCCATCCATCACCGTCGGGGTCCTCGAGCGCATTTGATCGATTCAACGGATCGAGGCCGAAGTGCACTTCCCAACCATCGGGAATACCGTCACCAAAGGACGGGTAGAGTGGGCGGATGGAGAACCCATCCCACAGGTACCGGTCAGAATCCTCCAGCAGGGGGTCTGTCCCCAACCAGAGGTCCTCACCAACTGGATTCACCGCCCGCGACGTGCAAGCGGGGAGCAGGTTGTGGAAGGTGGCGTTGGCGCCTGATGGAAGGTAGGGCCAATTCTTGAGCACCGCACCCTCAGGCAGTGTGGCATGACACCACAAACCGTCAAGTTCTGCTGTGAAGTTGGAGGGCGTGCCGTAGGCGTATTCCTCTGGAGCAGTGAACCGTTCCGCGTCGCTGAGGATACCGTTGCGATCCACATCAAAACCGTCATTGTCCCCATCAAGGGTCAAATCGCTGCTGTTCAACGGGTCGAAGGAAGGGCAGGTGTACCTCAATGAAACCGTGTCAAACCCACCCATGCGATGACACATGTAGGCCTCGTATCCGTCGGGCATGCCGTCACCGTCGGTGTCGGAGATGCGCGGGTCAAGGTACATCCGGTCGTTGTTTTCGTCAAGTTGACCTGTGAGGCCACGAGGAAAACCCGGGGCTGTGCAGTTGGCAGGGTAGGGCCAACAGAATTCTTCGGTGGCGTTCAACCCGTCCCGGTCACGGTCGGTTGAAGCATCCGAGGCGTTGTTTTTGTCGAGACCTTGGAGAACGACATCACGGCCGTCGACAGCCGTCCAGTTCATCCATTCTTCAAACAATGTCTCGTGAACATCGGGAATCAAATCACCGTCGGTGTCGGTGTTGGGGGGTGGTGTTCCATCCGTGCTGTCCGGATGGATGTTTGCGACGTTGGAAACGGCAGGAAATTGCGACATAAAGAGAAGGCTGGCAATCACGGCAAGGGTGGTCAGAATGGTCGTTTGACTTCTTCGCATGGAATCACCGTGTGCAAAGCCTCCGCCTCGCTCGTGTTTCAAACCCGCAAGATTGCTTATGAGGGTGATGGAACATTGTTCATACAAATACCCGTTGCGACCGCCGTTTAACCCGCAGAATCTG
>CAXRAL010000028.1:0-18148 GCA_964228815.1 Candidatus Poseidoniaceae archaeon | reverse complement strand
GCCGTCACCGCTTACGACGCTTCCTTCACCGGTTTGGGGGGCCTTGACGGGTACGTCAGCGCCAACCGTGTCGTCGTGATCGTTGACGGAGCCGGTGTTGTTCAGTACCGCTGGGTTGCAGAAAACCCGGGTGTTGAACCTAATTACGACGAAGTTGTACAGGCAGCAAAGGCCCTCTGAAGGGTTCTTTGCGGCAAGCAAGCGACCCTCACGCCAACGTGCCGTTGTTGTAATCCTCGATGGCTTGGTAGATTTCCTGTCGGGTGTTCATCACGAAGGGACCGTAGCGTGCGATGGGCTCGCCGAGCTCAGGACCGCCAAGGATCAACAATTCAGCGCCGTCATCCTCCGCCGTGATGGAAACCGCGTCGCCCTGCGAAAGCAAGCCAAGGCCACCATCGTGAAGGGAGCGACCTTCGACGTCCATCGAGCCCCCGAAGGCATAGAGCATGACATTGTGGTCGTGTTCGCACGCATGAACATAGTTGGCGCCTGGCTTGAGTTTGAGGTGAATATACGTGATGGGGATGACGGTGTCAATGACGGCTTGGACGCCCAATGCTTCTCCAGCGATGACCTTCGCCCAAACCTGACCGTCTTCGCTTGTGGTTTCGGGGATGTCGGCCGACGGGATGTCTTGGTAGCGCGGCGGCATCATCTTGTCCTTTGCTGGAAGGTTGACCCAAATTTGGAAACCGTGCATCAAGCCGCCGTTTTCCATCATGTGATCTTGAGGAAGTTCGGAGTGGATGACGCCTCGACCGGCGGTCATCCATTGAACATCGCCGGGATTCAAATCGCCCCTGTTGCCAGCCGAATCAGCGTGCTTCATACCTCCGGCCAAAAGATACGTGACGGTTTCGAAACCGCGGTGGGGGTGGTCGGGTGCACCGACGGCTTCGCCGGGTGCGTAAGTGACAGGTCCCATTTCGTCAAGAAGCAAGAACGGGCTCATCAAACGGCCCATGGCAGCGGGGCGTCGGACTTTGAAGCCGCCTCCCTCAAGAACGGTGTGCGTGGGTACGATGGATTTCAGGGTACGGTTCATGGTGGACACTCCTTTGTCATGGCGTTGAGCATGGCGTTGATGGTTTCTGGATTGGCAGCCTTCTTCTTGTTGGTGACGAGCGAGCGCCCCAGCACGATGCAACCGAGGAAGGAAAATTGCATCCGCATAGCCATGATCACGTGCTGACCACCGCCCCCGGAATGCGTACCAAGGGCCACGGTTCGGTCTCGGAAAAGGCGTCGGAAATCATCGCCCTCGCGACTCAACCAAGCGATGGCGTTGTTCAGAACAGGCGGGTAGGAGCCGTTGTATTCTGGGGCAAACACAAACCATGCATCGCCCCGGTCCATCACCTCGATGAGTTCGGCCAGGCCGTTGAGCACCGGCGTGGCCTTTTCTCGAGCCACCGTGTAGACAGGAAAGTCGTATGCGTTCAAAGCAACGTGCTCCACCGTATGGCCCATCTTCTGGGCATAACCCTCCACCTCGTGGGCCAGCGCAGCGTTGTTTCCATCCGAGGCGTGGATGAACACGAGGTTCGCCATGACTCCCCGAGGGTGGCACCCGCTTTATCATTGGCAGTATCACACCACCGACCGGCGAGCCGTGTGAATCATTCACTGGATGCCATGGCCGTATCAAACGCCACCATGAATCGCTCCATCCACGCTCCTTTGGGATGGTCTCGATGACCTACGATGATGTCATGATGGGCCTCAAAGTAATGCGGCATCATCTTGACGAGCATCGCTTGCCAAGAAGCCGCCTCCACATGGACGGCTCCGCAATCAATGCAAGCCATCGTAGGCATAATCCGATTTTCTCACCGCCGATAATTGAAGTTATCCAAGCCGGAAGGCGGCGGTGGGCACAGGGGCCAAGGCGTTATATCGGTCGGGCGGAGGCAGACAACCATGTCTGAAGCCGTGGTCCTTGAACACGCAGCAGCCTGCGAAACCGATTTCCTGGTCTACACTGGGAACTTCTGCGGATACTGCCGTGCGCTGAAGAATCTCCTGAACAGGAAGGAACTCACCTTCACCGAATACAATTTTGACGAGCACGACGGGATGCGCATGGCGGTCGTTCAAGCCACCGGCCATCGAACCGTGCCCGTGGTGTTTGATCTTCGTGGCGAACAGCCGATGTTCATCGGCGGGTTCGATGAAACCAACCGTTATCTCAAGAAAACGTCGTGAGCCACTCCCTTAGGGCTTGATGATGTTCAATGGGAATCATGTGGCCTTTCTGGTGTTCGATGAGTTCCACGGCCCAACCCGCCGACTCGAACAGGTGAGCGATGGCCCAACCGTCCTCGATGGGGACCCGAACATCCTTTTCGCCGTGCATCCAAAACAGCCGCTTGGATTCGAGCTCGTTCAAACGTAAACGAAGTTCCATTGGACGAACGAGGCGAGTAGCCATGCAGACGACGCCTTGAATGCGGTCGGCGATGGGCAGTTGAAGTAACTCCTGCGCCATGGCGCCGCCTTGGGAAAATCCCCCAACGACCAGCGGCCCCATGGGTGCTTCTTCTGCAATCAGTTTCTCCAGTTGAGAGAGGCTGGAATCCACGTCCATCAATTCCTTCCTTGAGAGCGTCATCCTTCGGGTCACGTCGGCGTCAAAATCCTCGTAGCGCCACCACGTGAAGCCTCGAACGGGGTGCTTGTAGCGAGCTTCTGGCACCAGCAACGTCCAGCCCTCAGGCAAGATCTTCTCAGCAAACGGCCGCATCATGGATGCGTCACCGGTCATGCCGTGCATCATGATGAGAGTCGGCACGTCACCACCTCACAAGGTCCACTGCGTGATGATGCCGCCGGCGACCTTCAGGTGAAGTTCGGAGGACTGCCCGCGAAGGGTGATGGTGAGGGAATAATCGCCCGAGAGCGATGGAATGGTGCCGATGGCCCCCTTCTCGGAAGCGCCGGAGCCCCACGCTCGGGTGAGGGGCGAGGCGCCCTGATGGTCTTTCATGGACAGCGTCCCCGAGCCGCCTTGTGCAATGTTGACGTCGAGGTACCAAACCAAGACGTCCCAGTCCTCGCCACCGGGGTGACCGCTGTCAAAGAAGGAATCGTAGATGTCGTTATCGTTTTCCTCGTAGGTGCTGTCGAGCAGATCCCGAGCCTGGTAGAAGTACACGTCGCCGGTGTAGCCCGTCTTGGTTTGCGTGAGTTCCATGCGCAGCTGTTCAACGCCCTCGCCGTCCGTCCATACCATCGAGTCAAGGAAGCCTACCCGTCCGCTGAACGCGTAGGTCAATCGGTGACCGTCCGAGGAATCGGCGACCACATCCACCACGCCGTTGTAGATGGACGCCGTCATGGCCGTCCACTGCTGTCCGAGGAGCGTGAACGTCCAAGTGTCTCCCTCGTTCCATGGGAAGTTGAACACGGGCTGAGGCTCGCCCTCTTCGTAGGCGGACAAGCCGTCCATGGTCACGCGACCGAGGAAGGGGTTGTGGTTGATGACGGCGTGGCGCTGCGCTTCCCGCTCGCTGGAGATGCCCAGGCGGTAGAGGCCGGATTCATTGTCTACTTCAGCAACCACCAAACGAGCGCTGTCCTCACCAAACTGCGGCGTGATGAAGGTGTAGAGCCACTGGTCGCCGATGTTCCATGAGGGGAGACGCAGTTCGTCCTCGGTGGTGTCACCACGGTTGTCCGAAGAAACCGTTGGCCCCTCCAAGCATCCGGCGAGGCTCAGCGAAACCATGAGCCACACCATCAACCCCATGCTTCGCATGGTTGACGCTCACGCCCTCTCTTTGAAAGGCTAACGCTCAGCCTTGTCTCCACCAATCGTCGACCATGCGACGTTCTTGCTCAGAGCAAACCGTTCTGGGTCATCACGTCGGCGCCGGCGAGAACGACGGCCACGATGGACATCAGCTTGATGAGAATGTTCAACGAAGGACCCGAGGTGTCCTTGAACGGGTCGCCGATGGTGTCGCCAATAACGGCGGCATCATGGGCTTCGTCGCCTTTCTTGGCGCCGGGGATGTGGTCCTGCTCAATGGCTTTCTTGGCGTTGTCCCAAGCACCACCGGCGTTGGCCATGAAGAGAGCCATCAGCACACCGGTCACAAGGGACCCTGCAAGCAAACCACCGAGCGCATCGTAGCCAAGGCCGTACCCGACGAGAACGGGAGCGACAACGGCGACAACACCGGGGCCGACCATCTCACGAAGGGCTGCCTTGGTGGAGATGTCCACACAGGTTTGGGAATCGGGCTTCACGCCTTCCTTGCCTTCGAGCAGACCGGGGATCTCCTTGAATTGGCGGCGGATTTCAACCACCATGTCGCCGGCAGCCTTGCCAACCGAGGTCATGGTCATGGCCGCTACAACGAAGGGCAGACCGCCACCGATGAGCAGGCCGATGACCACCATGGGGTTGGTTAGGCCGAGGTCGAGCGTATCGCCGTTGGCGCCGATGGCCGAGGTGTACGCAGCGAACAGAGCGAGCGCCGTCAAGGCGGCGGAACCGATGGCGAAACCTTTGCCGACCGCAGCCGTGGTGTTGCCAATGGAGTCAAGTTCGTCGGTGATGGCGCGGACGTCGTCGCCCAATGCGCTCATCTCGGCGATACCACCGGCGTTGTCAGCCACAGGGCCGTAGGCGTCGACCGTCATGGTGACACCGACCGTAGCGAGCATGCCCATGGCGGCCATGGCGATGCAGTAGAGACCGTAGGTGTCGCCACCCAGCTGGTTGGCACCGAGAATGCCCAAAGCGATGAGGACGACGGGAATGAAGGTCGACATCATTCCGACGGACAGGCCAGCGATGGCGTTGGTGGCAGGACCGGTCTTGGACATCTCACCGATGTGCGGGATGGCCTTGGTCTTGACACCCATCACGGGTTCAATGCCCGTGTAGTATTCGGTCACAAGACCGATAGCGATACCGACGATGCTTCCGAGCACCACCGAGTGCATGATGCCCATTTCAACGTCGATGAACCCTTGGCTGATGGCGGCGTAGCCACCGAGCCAGAACAGTCCGGCACCGATGAAGGTGGTGTTGCGGAGTGCAACAGCTGGGTCCTTACCGTTCTTGAGGAAGGCCATGGAGAAGACACCGATGATGGAGGCGATGTAGCCGATAAAGCCGAGGAGAATGGGCATCATCACGTAGTCAACGTTCCAGCCATCAGAGGTGCTGGCGATGATCATGGCGGCGATGATGGAACCGACGAAGGACTCGAAGATGTCCGCACCCATGCCGGCCACGTCACCAACGTTGTCGCCGACGTTGTCAGCGATGACACCGGGGTTGCGAGGGTCGTCCTCAGGAATGCCTGCTTCGACTTTGCCGACGAGGTCAGCACCGACATCAGCGGCCTTGGTGTAGATACCACCGCCGACACGAGCGAACAGGGCAATGGAGGAGGCACCCATACCGAAGCCAGCAGCTGCGGAGAGGTCAGCACCACCTTCAGCGTCAAGCCAGAGGGCGACGAGGGAAATGCCGAGGAGGCCAAGACCACCGACGGAGAGGCCCATGACGGCACCGCCGTTGTAGGACACAGCCAAGGCACCTGCTCGGCCCTCGGACTTGGCAGCCATGGCGGTTCGACCGTTGGCCGAGGTGGCAGCACGCATACCGGAGAAGCCTGCCAGAACGGAAGCCACAGCACCGAGGAAGAAGGCGATGGCCGTGTTGGCATCGTTGATGACGAACAGCAACCCGCCGACGGCCACACAGAAGATGGCGAGGACACGGTATTCCGCAAAGAGGAACGCCATGGCGCCCTTCTGGATTTCGTCCGTGATGTCAGCAACTACTTCGTTGTCGATCTTCACTTTGTTCACTTGCTGGTAGAGCATAAACGCAATCACCAAACCAAGGGCGCCTGCGGCTGCTGAAATCATGGCAATGTTTTCCATCATCAATATCACCTGTTGCTCCGGCCACTTGAGAACCCTTCATAAGCCGTTCCCACCAAAAACGACCCGCTGTTGCGGTTTTGATGGCCCTCCTCAAGCACCGTGAAGGAGGGTCTCCTACGGGGCAATCGTTCAAAGAGGAGGAACCGCTGGTCGTGGTCATGAGCATCACAGCCGAGGAAATCCTCGCTGAGATTGGACCCGTTCAGGAGGTGTTGGACAGGGACGGTGGCATTGTCAACGTCATCGACACCGCTGACGGCAACATCATGCTCTCCTTGGATGGAGGGTGTGTCGGTTGTTCATCCACTCCCATGACGGCCATGCAGATCTACTACTCGTTGAAGAAACTGGACTACGTCAACGATGTCGTCTTTGTCAACGGGGAACTCCCCGAGTACATGCGCACCTTCATTGACCAAAAGATGGCAAAGGAAGCTGCAGAATCAGGCGGTGCCGAAGGTGGGGCAGACGACAAGGGAACGTCTGACGGAACGGGCGAGCCCCAGGGCGAGATTGTTTGATCACTCTTCTTCTCGCATTCGACCAATGCTGTGCGGGTTGGCACCAAACGAGACGTTCTCGCCCTTGATGTTCATGCGAGCCGAAATGGCGAGGATGATACAAAACAGCGCCAGCGGACGCGGAATGTAGTCCGAGCCCCACAGTTCCCCACCCACGCTGGGCAGGAGCCAAAGGACGACGGCTGCAGCGATGAGCAGGAAGAAAATGATGTTCTGAACCACGGCTTCAGCCTTAGGCGAGCGGGAAAAGGTTGCAATGAAGGTGAACAAGATGGCCGAGGAAGCGCACAGGACCTCAGCGAGCAGTTCGACCGCCAGTGCATCCACCATGCTTCCTCCAACCCGCCCGCATTCTTGAACATGGGGGCCCGAGCGAACCTTTGTGTAGGGTCCCGCGCCTCTTCATTTCATGGCAGGCGGCAGTTTTGCTCTTCCCAAACCGCGCCCCAACGGGCCGCCGTTTTTCTCTCGCAATCAAGTGGCGAATGTCCTTCATCAAGTAGCGGTCTTGCTCGAACTGCAAGGCGCCAACGTCTTCCGAGTTCGCTCCTATCAAAACGCCAGCCGCATGCTCGGCAGTTTGACCGAAGACCTCGGTGAACTGGTGGCGAGCGGTGAAATTTTCAACATGAAAGGCATTGGAAAAGGCCTCGGCAGCGCCCTCACCCAGGCCATCTCGGAGGGGCGCTGGCCCGACGATTGGGTGGACCTGCACACGAGCACGCCCCCGGGCCTCATCGAAATGCTGGGCATCCCGGGTTTGGGCCCGAAGCGGATCAAGCTCATGTCCGACGAACTTGGCGTGGACTCGGTAGCCAGCCTCAAAGAAGCCGCTCTCAACAACCAAATCGCCCCCATGAAAGGGTTCGGGGCCAAATCACAACAGCGCATGCTGGACGGCATCGAACTGCTCTCGAGATTCAGGGCCCGCCGCCGTCTGGACATCGGTTTGCGCTACGGCGAGGCCTTTCAGCGAAAAATCGCCGCCCTCGACGGCGTTCACCGGGCCACCCTTGCAGGCAGTGCACGACGGCGAAAAGACACCATTGGCGACCTTGATGTCGTGGTGGCGGTGGACGAAGCCGACCACGAATCGGTGGCCAACGCCATCCTCAACTTGCCAGGCATCGCCGACGTCAAAGGCGCGGGAGATTCGAAGATCAGCCTCATCCTCGACACGACCATCTTCGATGACTCGTTCACGGTTGGCCATATTGACGCCAACGTCTTGGACGCCATCGGCGGTGACGATTACGAACAATTGGAAGCCGGCGGCACCATCGACGCTCAAGTCCGCTTGGTCCCGCGCCACGTTGAACCCTTCACGCTGGCGTATTTCACCGGCAGCAAGGAGCACAACATCGCCATGCGCCAGCGCGCCATTGACCGGGGATTGCGCCTCAACGAGTTTGGGTTGATTCCCGAGGCAAAAGCCGGGGAACTCAAGGGCATGGAGGCTGCAGCCTACTCCCTCGAAGCCGTGGATGAAACAGCCATCTACGCTCACCTTGACCTGGCATACGTTCCGCCGGAACTACGAGAGGACATGGGCGAAGTGCAAGCGGCTCAGGACGGCACGCTCCCTCACCTCATCGAAACCAGTCACATCAAGGGTGCCCTCCACAACCACACCACGCTCTCGGACGGTGAAGCGAGTTTGGAGGTCATGGCGGACACGGCCCGCAAGATGGGATGGAATTGGCTCGGGATTGCCGACCACTCTCCCACGCTCAAAATTGCCAACGGCGCAAGTGCGGACGACCTGCTTGAACAGGGTCGTACCATCAAGGCCTACAACGCTGCATGGGCGGAGGAAGGCACGGATTTCCGTCTTTTCCACGGTGTGGAATCCGACATTTTGGAAGGCGGCAAACTGGACCACCCCGACGACGTATTGTCTGAACTGGACTACGTGGTGGCCAGCGTTCACGCCATGACCAAGTGGCGAGGGCGGGACGAGTTGGAGAATACCGAGGAACTCATGCGGGTCATCGACCACCCCGCTACCACCGTGCTGGGCCACCCTACTGGACGCATCCTGCAAGGCCGAGAAGGCTACGAAGTGGACTTGTTTGCCGTGCTTGAACACATGGCGGAACACAACGACGAGGGGCGACTCAAGGCCATCGAACTCAACGCCAGTCCCTACAGGCTCGACCTCGACTGGCGCCTGTGCAAGCACGCCAAGGGTCTCGGCGTCCCCGTGGCCATCAACCCCGATGCGCACTCCGTTCGAGGCCTCAGCGACATCGCCTACGGCGTAATGACGGCTCGTAAGGGCTGGATTGAGCCGGTTGACACCCTCAATTCACTCACTGGAGAGGAACTTGCCCAACGCATGACGCTGTGAGGGCAAAGCACACCTTCTTGACTCCCGGCCCTGTCCTCACGCCATGCGCACTCTTCGAACCATCATCATGGGCAGCATGATGATCTTCCCCGGTTTGCTGCTCGCCCTCATCGTCTGGTACATTTCGGGCAAGCCGGAAAGCGAGCCGTGGGAGACGCTGATTTGCAACGGTATTCCGTTCATCTCCATCGTTATGGGGCTGTTCTTCGGCTGGCAAACAGGCGAGGAGTACAGTGCAACCTACGAAGGGTGAGTGGTGTCGTGAAGCGTCAAGACAAGGCCGACATCATCGCCGGGCAGTTGGAGGAATTTTACCCGGTCATCCCGATTCCCCTTGACCACTCCAACGCCTTTGAATTGCTGGTCGCCGTCCTCATGAGCGCCCAAACCACCGACCTCAAGGTCAACGAGGTGACGCCAGCCCTGTTTGCCAAAGCCAGTTCTGCGGCCGCCATGGCTGAACTGGAAGTTGCGACCATCTTGGCCGACATCCGACAGGTCGGCCTCGCACCCACCAAAGCGAAGAACATCAAGCGACTTTCAGAAATGCTGGTTGAACGACACGGTGGCGATGTCCCCGCCTCATTTGAGGCACTTGAAGCGCTCCCGGGCGTGGGCCACAAAACGGCCTCGGTGGTCATGGCCCAGGCCTTTGACGTACCGGCCTTTCCCGTTGATACCCACATTCATCGGCTTGCAGCCCGCTGGGGCCTGTCCAACGGGACCACGGTGGAAAAGACCGAAAAGGACCTCAAAGCGGTGTTTCCCCGCGAAAAATGGAACGACCTTCACTTGCAAATCATCTTCTTTGGGCGGGAATACTGCCCTGCTCGCTACCACGACTTGACGACCTGCCCCATCTGTTCGTGGGCGGCGACCAAGAAGCGCATCCGAGAGGAAATGAAGCGCTGAGGCTCAGAAGAGCGAGAAGCCGCGTCCCACAATGCTGGTGACCATGACCACACCGGCCAGCATCATCGTGATGCGAACGGCGACGTGCTGGTCAGCATCTTCCTGCGATTCACGGAAAAAGGCGTAGCCGAGCAGAACGATGGCACCGGTCTGAAGAATGGCCGAAACCGCAGCAAAGAGGGCTACTTGCCCCTCAAAACTGTCGACGTCATCGAGGTATTGCTGGGCCTCTTTCTCGTCGAGCAGGTCATAATCTGCAGCGTTTGGAACCGACGAGTCCAGTGGGAACTGAGCGAAAGTGGCCGAAATCACGAGCATGATCATGCCGATCATCAGCCACTTCTGGAACGTGTACATGCTCCCCTTGGCCATGGCGGCGGCCGGTGGCTGATAAGGAGAGGCGGCGGCTGGAGGAGGCGGGAGCGGGGCTTGCATGGCTATGAGTTTGTCAGCGGGAGTATGAATGTTCCCGAGCCTCAGACACTGAAGATGCTGCTTGCTTGGTCGAGGACGATGGCTGTGAACAGCGAGGCCAGCCCGGCGACCCATGTCAGTTGAATCATTTGGCCCACGGCACTCGTTCGCGTTCCACCACGAAGCCGCGTGGCGATGGATGAAACGGTGATCACCTGCATCAGAATGAGCAAGGAGATGATGATTTTGAACATCCGAATGTTGTCCTCGACCGAAGACGCATCTTCCATCACGGGCAGCGCAATACCACCTGAAAATTCAGAGAGCGCACCCACATCGGTGTCGACCAAACCGGAGGCCACGCCAGCGATGGCTTCACCGAGCTGGAGCACGATGGAGGTGGTGACGTTGAGCGAGGCCACACTGGAAATCAGCAGACCAAGGGCCACGCCCCACATCGTGTTGGCCGAAAGGGCACGGCGGTTGCGCAACGAAAGCAGGTTTCCGACGCTCCTCGAGACCATTTCAGCGGTCTCAGCCGGTTGGCCAGAGGATTGCGAACCCTCGATGTAGATACGGGTGTAACGAGAAATGACCGCCGAGTTGGTGTCGGCGGTGAAGTAATCCCATGCACGGTCGGAGTCAATGCGGGTGGAGAGGCGCTTTTCCAAGCGATCGATGGAATTGTCAAGCATACCGAAATCAATGCCTCGGAGGGCCTTGATGGTCGCAGACGGTTCGGCTGAACGCGCCTGGGCCGTTCCACCGAGTGCGCGAATGAAGTCAGGATAGGTATCATCACGACGTTGAATCTGATTTTCTTCACGACGAACCATGAACGCAGGAATGAGCAGGGGAGAAAAGGGAAGCGCAATGAACAGCAAACCGTACTTGTCCCATTCCGAAGTGATGATGTCCCATGTCCAAATCAGCGTCAGGGTGGACAACACGACCAACCCCGCAGCGATGGCCCCTGAGAGCAGGAGCGAGCGGCGAAAGTTGATGCGGAACGGAGTTTCCATCTCGTCCCGTGCAAAGGTTGCATCCTTGGGAATCGTGGCCCGGAAGGCGAACACAGCGGCCAGTTGAATGAAAACGAACACCAAAGAAGCAAGCAAAAGGAAGCGCAACCGACTCGCCACCTCGATGGGCGTATCGTTGGCCCCGCCAACCTCAAACAGCACCAAGTGGATACCAGCGATGACCAAGCCAAACAGGCCGGCCGTGTTGAGTGAGACGTAGATTTCTTTGAGCGTGTCAACAGATTCCAACCGAGTGTCGTAGAGCGTGTTGTACTGCTCGGCGATGGTTTCTTGCTCCGAACGCATGAATTCGTCAATGGGTTGACCGGCCTCAATGGAGAAGGCCATCCGGTCGAGAAAATCCGACCAAAGCGGGCTGGGGCTTTGGTGAGCGACGATTCGCGCGGCCTCTGGGAGCGAGGTGTTCCACTTGTCGACCAAGGTTTCGATGCGCTTGACCTCAGAGGCCAACTCACCGTAATCCCGCATTTGCTTGAGAATGTCAAAAATGGACTGTGCACCCACTTCGCCAATGGACAAAATGCCCATGCGCGTGATGAACATGTGCATCTCTTCTTCGATGAGCGTGGCTGAACGCTGGACATCGAGAACGGGAAAGGCCACCGCTGCAAGGGCCGACATGGCCGACAGCATGATGACGAAGAGGACGCCAGTGAAACCAGCGAACAAGGCCCCATCCGCCAATCCGCCGGTCAGAAAGACGATCACCATCGCCAAAAGAAAGGTCACTGCCACGATGGGAGCGACATAAAGTGCGAGAAACCTGGGGACCGGCATCTCCAGACGACGAAGGGCAATTTGCCAAATTGGCATGCGCTCCATGTCTCATCATCCTCAGTTGTGGTTGATCCCGACCCAGGTGTCGATGGCTCGGCTAAAGTGGTCCCAACCGTTGGAGTAGTACAAACCGAGAAGGTCGAACACGTCATCGTAATGGGTCAAATCACGGTCGGCCATGCGCTGGATGGCATCTGCTCGACGAAGCATTTCATCGTAGATGTCACGCTTGTTGGCAAAACCTGCCATGGCCGCAATCTTGTTTTCAAGCAGGTGCGACTGGAACATACCGCGGAAGTAATGCTTGTCCTTGACCGGGTCCCATTCGAACATGCCACGCGTCAGCACACCATCGCTGTGCTTGTTGTAGCCGATGACTTCGTCAATACCGGTGATACGTCGGGCAATGCCGCCACCCGGCGCCTCCACGACTTCTTGGAAAATAGCGAAATTGAGGTTATCGAAGAACCGAATCGGGACGTTGATCGGGTCACCGGTGAAACGTTGAATCATCTTGACGATGGACGATGCGTGGAACGTGGCGATGACCGGGTGGCCCGTTTGCATGGCTTGGAAGGCGGTCGCACCTTCCACACCACGGATTTCACCGATGATGATGTAGCGTGGACGGCTACGCAAAGCGGCTTTGAGCAGGTCGAACATCTCGACACGGGAATCTTCGTTCTTGGCGTCACGGGTGACCAGGCGCTGCCAAATCTTGTGGCGTACCTTCACTTCAGGCGTGTCTTCTGCGGAGTAAATCTTCACGTTGTGGTCAATGAACGGGAGAATGGCATTGAGCGTCGTGGTTTTCCCCGATGCGGTTTCTCCCGACACCAAAACCGACATGCCGTATTCGAGGCAGATCCAGATGTAAGCCGCTTGCTGCGCCGACATCGTCCCCCATTTGATGAGTTGAATCACCGAGATGGTTTCCTCGGCGAATTTACGGATGGTGAACGAGGGCCCGAGCATAGAGACGTCGTCGGAGAAGATGATGTTGATACGGGAACCGTCGAGCAACACACCGTCAATGATGGGTTTGTTGTCCGACACCGGTCGGCCGATACGTTCCGACATGGCACGCAAATAGCGAGAGAGCAATTCCCGCTCACGGAACCGAATGTTGGACGTGACCATACCGAACACCTTGTGGTCCATGTGAATGTGTTTCAGCCCGACCGAGTGAATATCTTCCAGCATTTCGTCGGACAGCAGCGGCTCAAGTGGCCCGTTTCGAATCAAATCTCGAATCACGACGTAGGTCAGCCGTTCTCGTTGGGCTTGGGTCACGGTCAAACGTTTGTCGTCCATGCCGATGAGTTCCCACATGCGCCCTTGACGACGGACCAGGTTGCGGGCCTCGCTGTCGAGGATGGTGTAGCGTTCAATCATTTGTTGAAGGATGTTCTCAAATTCGTTGTCGGTCGTGAACGAAGGTGCGGTGGGGGCTTCCTGAAGCAGGGTCTCGACGAGTTCACGTCGAATGTTTTCCTCTTCCTCCGTGAGTTGCGGCTCGAGGCCGAACCAGAGGACGGTCCCACCGCCGTCGTCATCGGCCGGGGGCTCGTAAATGTGGACGAAAATGGGTTCACGGGTGACGTAGATGAGGTTGAGCGGGCGTTGTTTCTTCGCGTCGCGATCGAGTGGCCCGTAATAGATGGGACGAGAACCGTAGCGCATCTCGAAGTCGCGAACCCATTCCGCCACGTGCGGGTACGCCGCCATGACGCCGTTGAGGTCGCCTTTTGCGAAACGTGGTTCGTCGCTCATGCATGCTCCCTCCTCAGCTCACCGCCGTGATGTCGACGATGAAGCCCATACCGGGCTCAACACGCCAACCGATGGACGTTTGAATCGGCCCTGCTGCACGAAGGAACCGCGTGATGATGATGTTGCGCTTCAACTCGCCACCGATCATGGCGTTGTCCAGATCGAGAACGACCTCGGCAGAGGCCCGCAGGGTGTGGAGAAGTGAATGGTCCATTTCTTCCGGGTCGGCGCACAGCATGAACGAGCGTCCGTCCGAAGCGAGTTTGCGAAGTTGTTGGATCAAACTGTAGTGGTCCGCTTTTGTTCCACCTTCCGGCATTAACGAACTCGCAGAATCCAACACGATGACGTCGGCCGCCGGGATGGCAGGGCTGCTGAGCACTTCTTGAAGCGAGACGTCTTGACGGGCATCCGCCACGGTACCGTAGCGACTGAGCACCATGACTCGGCCTTCTCGAATGGCGTCGGTCATGCCGTAGCCGATGCTCTCCATCTGTTCGATCCATCCACGTGTCGTGAGTTCGGTCGTGATGACGAGCACCTTGACCCCGTTGTCGACCATGCCATGAATGAGGCGCTGGGCGATGAGGGATTTCCCCGCACCGACCTTGCCCTGAAGCAAGTAGAGCGAGCGGTTGGGCAAACGCAGTCCCATCGAGTCCGCCAACGAATCGGTTTCCACCTCGAAGGGGAAGCCGTCCTCCACGGGTTTGTGGGCGGTCATGAACGGGTTTTCATCAGGAGAAAGCATTCAATCTCACCTCCGCACTGGTGGTCGCTGAGTGGGTGTTTCCGTTGACACGCTCGGACACACCGACAAAGAAAACGGAGATGTCTTCGCCGTCGCCGTAGGTCCACGTGTTCTCGGTCAGCACGATTTCAAGAAGGTCACCGGGGTTCCATTCGGTTCCGCTGGGAAGAATGGATTCTGTACTCGAGGACGGTGCTGCACCGTCGATAAGGACCTCGTAGTTTGACGCGTCCAAATCATAACTTCCGGTGTTCAAGAAGTACAGCGTGATGGTTTTGCTGCTGGTGTTGTGAGCGACCATCGCAGGATCACCTGCAAGCGCAACACTGACACCATCCCTCACATCGGAGGCCCGCTCGTTGACCTGAACGACGCGAACGGCATCGCTCCATTCAGAGATGAGCAGAGCGCTCGCACCGCCCGAAATGAGCAGGGCCGTGATCAGCATAACCATCGAAGAAGCACCTCCATCTGCCATGCAATCACCACAACCCGTGCCCAACAGTGGTCTTGCCTACCGTGAGCGTCAATCGTTCGTTACCCGGTAACCCGGTATCAAACCAGTCCAAGAAGAGCGTTTCACCTGAGAACCACAAATCGGTCAACGGTGGGTTGTACACGCTGGAAAACTGGGTCGCGTTCTGGCCGTCAAGGAACATCCAAACATCGTCATGAGCGATGGTGGTCGAGCCGGTGTTGGTCAAGTTGGCGTAGAGCACATTTCCACGTACTGCGGTCAGGCTCGCTGCTGACGTCGGCGTTCCGCCACCGTTCACGACCAAGGTCGGGAGCGAGGAATAATTTCCGTGGCTGGTGATGACCACGGAAGTGATGGCTCCCGTACCGTTGATCGTGTACGTCGCAGAAAATCCGCCGTTTCCGCTGGAGGCTTCAATCGTGCCTCCACTGCTGTAGCCTGCGCCGCCGTCGACGATGGTGACATCAACGATGGCGCCGGTGAACATCACCGCATCGTCAATGGTGAAGGTTGGTGTGGGTTCATCTGCCTCTTCAATCCGGTCGACACCGGATTCAATTTGCAAAGAAATGGCCTGATAGGCCATGGAGAACACCACCAGCATCGAAATGCCGATGATGAGCCCACCTACACCAACCGAAGCACCCATGTCACTCTTCACCCCGTAGCATGTGGAGCTGTCGCCAGGACGAGACCAATGCCGAGAACACCAACAGTTGTCGGTGCGGCAAATGGTCTTCGAGCGCTGTTTCCGGATCGCCGGGCTCGGCCAACTGAACGATGGCAAGAACGGCGTCGCCTTCTTCTTGGGTCAGCATGCCGGATTCCATGGCCTTCTGCGTGAAACTCACGGCGGCCATGCCGGACATGTGGTCAAGGAGCAGCGCAGCGACCGTGGGCGCACCTGTACTGGACTGGTTGCTGGACCCGCTCGAACGAGGGGCGACGAGGAACGGGTTGGCTGCCAAGGCTTGAGCCTCGTACAACTCAACCAGTTGACCCTGGTCGTCTTCCATCATGCGAGATGTACCGCCGACTTCCACAACCTCACCGCTGGCGGTGATGATGCGGTCGCCAGTTGCAGCGTCTGCGTCGTCGGACGCCTCGCCATCGATGCCTTCACCGTCGCCACTGGTTTCTGTGGTGACAGGAACGCCTTCTTCCAGGCGATGTTCCACCATGCGAAGGACGTCCTCAACCATGTCGAGACGGCTGCTGATGAGGCGCTCAAGGCCAGAGGTGTCGACCGTCGCAGGGGCCGCTGGCACCGGCGTGGGAGCGGGTGCAAGCGAAGCCGCCACGTTGGGAACGCTTTGTTGGCTGTTGATCCGGGCGCGTGTTGGACCGGGCGAAATGGTCCACGCATCCTCCTCTGTGAGCATTCCCTGTTCGGGGAACGGCACCTGTTCAATGGCCACGTTGGCCAAGATTTTCAGGCGCTCTTCGCTCAAGTTTTGGTCTGCGTTTTTGTTTCCACCCGAGTTTCCACTAAATGGCCATGCCATTGTAAAAACCTCCATTCCAAGATATCACCGAAGTGATGTCTTGGAGGGATCAAACAACAAGTGCACCTGCGGTGTCGTCGTCAACGTCGAACGTCTCGAAGGTCGAGCCGCCGTTGGAAACGTGGAGGTAGAGTTGAGCCTCACCGTCGTCCGCGAGGACAGCGTCTGCCGAACAGTCATCGCCGCCACTGGCGTCAAGGGTCAATCGGTAGGCGGTACCTGGCATGAGGTCGTTACCGACCAAGGCCGTACCGTCCATCTCGACGTAGGACATTTCTGCGGCGCCGCCCGTTACAGCATCTGAATCACCTTCAACCGCTCCGTTTTCACAGAACATCTGGAAGGTCACCTGATCGATGTTGGTAATTTCGCTGCCAGGAGCCAGTTTCACGAAGACCATGTAGTCGTTCGCTGCATCGGCTGTGTCAACGAAGGCCGTGTCGATGAAGAGCTTGCCAGCCATGTTGTCAGCGGTGTCATCGCCAGCGGTCTGAGCGTTTTGTTGCAACTTCTCAGCCGTTTGGATGATGACAGCGGCCGCAACTGCAGCCACAAGAATGAGGGCAATGAAGACGATCATGGCGCCAATACCGATGGCAGCCACGTTGTCACGAGATTCGTTGTTGGTCTTCAAATGACCACCGCCCCAGCAGTAACGTCGCCGCCGTAGTTGAGAACTTCGAAGGTTTGACCTCCGCCACCTGCTTGGAACAGGATGGTGTGCTCAGCGTTGGCAGCTGGGTCGCAGTTGGCCGTCGTCAGCGAGGTAACGTAGGTGTTTCCTGCTTCGATGGTCGTGGCTGATGTGCCGGTGTCGCCAATGATGTGGGTCGCACCAGCAGGGGTGGTCGCCAAGTCATCTTCGTCCACACCAGCAGCGCACACGATGGTCCACTGAATGTCTTCTGTGACCACATCGTCTGAACCGGGCGCAAGTTCGAAGGTCACGTCAAGTTGGGATGCACCCCCAACAATGACGTTGACCACGAACAAACGGGCTGCCATGGAGTCCGTCGTGTCCTGTCCGGTCGTCTGTGCGTTCTGCTGCAACTTCTCGGCCGTCTGGATGATGACCGCAGCTGCCACCGCAGCAACCAGGATCAGCGCAATGAAGACGATCATTGCACCAATACCGATCGCAGCGACGTTGTCGCGTTGTTCGTTCTTCGTTTCATTTTTCATGTTTTTCACCATTTTTTGTTTTTTCCCCCGCCTCTGCGGGTGGAACAGGATGCGGTCAAAGAGCACCTCCTTGACCGAGATTGATGCGAAGCGGCATGCGGAGCACGGCGACTTCGTCAGGAGCGAGATTGCGGATGAATGGCACCTCTTCTGCAGAGAAGCCGGGTGGAATCCATGGCGTGAGCAGGACTTCGGAGAGTGGTTCCATGGAACGGTTCTGAACGCGCATGGTGACCGTGATTTCGCCCGAGCGCATCTCATAGGCGGTGGCCACCGACAACTTACGGGTCAGCGGGATGTCCTCGGACGAAAGGCGGTAGTCGGGCTGGATGTCAAAGCGGAGTGGGATGTTGCCGCCAGGCGCGATGATGGGCAGGTCAACGTTGGGCGGATTGGCCGTCCAGCCCTCGGGCACGGGTGGCTTCAAGCGAAGCATGGGCATGGGAATGGGGCCGTCGTTGATGATGCGGACCAACAACACACCGGATTCGCCACCGGCAGGCCATCGGGTGTCCACGCCCATCCAGAAGTG
>CAXRAL010000027.1:0-4273 GCA_964228815.1 Candidatus Poseidoniaceae archaeon | reverse complement strand
AGCGGAAAGGACGCACAGGGCACCCCTGGTGCAGGCGACGCTGACAACCTGATCATGTTGACCATGGACCAAGGCGGCGACATCAACTGGGCCGCTGTCTCCGTCAAGCTGAGCATTGACGGCGCTGCCCCAGTGACCTGCGACAACCCTGGCGTTGACGGCACCTCTGTGTGCAGCCTCGTCGAGTTTGGCAACACCGACGACCAAGTTTGGTCCGTTGGTGATGGTGTGACCGTTGTCGAGAACGGACAGAACCTCTGCGGAGGCAGCTGTTCCATCGACGTCACCGTCACGGACACCCGTGAAGGCAAGACCATCGACACCACCAACGGCGTCGTTGCTGAGTGATTTCGATCACTGAGTAGCCACTCTTTCCAGGTCTCTGACCTGTACAACGCGCCTCCGGCGGCCACGGCCGCCGGGGGGGCCTTTTCTCTCAAACTTCCAACTCAACGATGCGTTCACGCACGTCGCTGTGTTGTTCCCATTGATGCAGAGACCGACCACGTGCGGTGGTGATCAGCGAACGACTCAACACGTCCATGCTCGAAAGCCACTGGCCGAGCAGAGACAGGGGTCCGCTCCGCTGTCCGTTTCGGCTGCGCCACCACAACACCAAGCAGACCGCTTCCGCGATGCTGAATCCAAGATGCAGGCTGTTGGCCAGCGTGAAGGTGGCCGGCCAACCGTACAGCGCAATGAATCCCCAGCGAAGCACGGCCGAGGCCGTGGCCACCATCATGGCCAGCGGGGCGATGATGTGGAAGTGGTGCTGGCGCCGGAAGATGCGGCCGAACACGCCCTGGCTTTTCCCCGTGGCTCGTTTCCTCATCCTGGTCAGCAACCGCTGCAGGCCCTGCGCTCGTCGTAGTTTTTGACGGCGTTGACCTTCAACGGTTGATGGCGCCACGTCGATGAAGGTGGCAAGCGGGTCGGCGACGACCCGCCACCCTTGACATCGTACGGAGGTTGCAATTTGAGCGTCGTCGGCGTTGGCGCCGGGATTCAAATCGTCAATGGCGAGGCATGACGGCCGCCACATCATGCATGAACCTTCGAGGAAGGGGGTGCTGTCCACCATTGATTCAGCCAGGCGCATCGCTTCCCATGCTGCTCGATGCTGTTCTTCGTCCGGCCGGGCATCGATGCGATTGGGCACGGCGCCGACAGCTCCGATCATCGGGTCGGCGAACCACTGCATCATGCGCTGCAAGCACCCGCGTTCGAGCATGGCGTCCGCATCGGTCATGCACACCAAGCCTTCGGCATGCTGTCCAAGATGCGTCAACGCCTTGACCACCGCCGCTGTTTTGCCCTGACGCTGTTCCATGCGAACCACCTCAACAGCGGCAAAGGCCTCAGGGTGGCGAGAACGCCAATCGTTGAGCACGTCAAGCGTCCCGTCCGTCGAAGCAGAATCCACCACCAGCAGATGAATCGGGAGGTGTTGAGCAGCGAGGTTGTCGAGTTTTTTCTCCATCACCGCAGCCTCGTTCCAGACCGGAAGCAACACCGTCAAGCGTTCACTGTGGTTGGTTCCCTTGGGTGCGTGCTGATGTCGATGGTCGCGGTCCCAGCGGTACATGTCCCATCGGTGCAACACAAAGGGCAGCATCGCAATGCCCATCGCTGCCCCCTCGACGATGGCAGGCACAACGACCATGCAACCGCTTGGAGACGGTTTGCCCTTATGTTCTCCTCAAAAGCCGAACACACGGACGGCGGTTTGCCGACCATTTCTTCATCCCGGGGGCGGTGGCAAGGCCATGCGCAAGGTGCTGCACGTCGGTCCATGCGACACGCCCGGTGGCATGGCGACCGTCATGCACACGCTGGCCGACCATCCACCTGATGGGTGGGTAGCCGAACTGCTCCCATCGCATACGCCCGGCGGACTCTGGTCAAAATGGTGCGCCTATCGGCGAGCCCGACGCGAACTCAAGCGACGGTGCAGCGATCCAAACCTTCGCCCCGATGTCGTTCACGTGCACACGGCGGCCGATTGGTCGTGGCGGCGAAAATCACGGTTGATTCAGGAAGTTCAATCGCGCAACATCGCTGTGGTCACTCATTTCCATTCGGGCCAGTTTGATGCATGGCTTGCCAAAGGTGGTGCACGCCGAGCACAGCAGGTCAAGCGCGTCCTCTCATCATCCAACACCCGAGGCGTGGTCTTGTCGTCGGCTTGGGAGGAACGGCTGCAACCGATGGTTGGCGCTGTTGAAGTCGTTGGTAATCCGTTTCGGCCCCTGAACGTATCAGCGAGGGTCGCCCGTGACGACCACCACCTTCTGCTGCTCGCTCGAAAGGACCCCGTCAAAGGCCACGGTTTTGCCGTCAAGGTCGCAGAGAACCTGCGACAAGAATTTCCAAACCTCAGGTTGACCATGACCGGAGAATCGCGGAGTGAACACGATTGGGTGGACGCCAGGGGATGGGTCTCGGATGACGAGAAGACCACCCTGCTCGCTCAAGCGAGCGTTCTCCTCCTGCCTTCCGCCTTTGAAGGTCAGCCAATGGCGGCTCTTGAGGCGCTTTCTGCAGGTCTGCCGGTTTGCGTTAGCGACCGTGTGGTCGGCCTGCCCGCCACCGCGAAGCAAGCGAGATGGGATGATGTGGAAGCATGGACGGCTGCTGTGCGTGAGATGCTCCTTCGCCCAACCGAAGCATCAACGCTCCAATCCTCGGTGGCAGACCACACGATTGAACGTGTTCAACAGCGGTGGGGATCCGTCTACGATGCCTTGCGTTGACGTTCGGTCAAGACGCCTGCCAATCGGTCTACGGTGGCCGTCCAAGCGAGGCGGTGTTGGGCATAGGCACGCGGCCCATCCGCTGATGTGGGTTGTTGTACAAGCGATTTTAGCACCTCCATCCCATCCAAGTGGAAGTCTTCCTGAGGCACCAAACTGAACCATGCGTCATCAACGCCGTCCAATCGATGCCCTTCGTGGTCAATGCCAAACACAGGAAGTCCACTGGCAAGGTATTCGCTGCGCTTGAGCGGGCTGGCGAGCGTCCACACCGTTCGTTTTGGCATGGGGAGCAAGCCCAGGTGGCAGGTCCCGAGAAGCTCGGCGAGTTCGCTTTGCGGCATGGTGCCGTGAACGTGAATGAACGCGTTGGCCTGGGCAAGCGCCGTCAGTGAGGCCATGAGATCTCCTTCGCCCACGAACACCACGTCCACTTCAAGACCTTCCAGGCGTGCTTTCTGCGCCAGCATGGCGCAGGCGAGAACACCTCGATGGCGGTCCAATCGTCCGTGATACACCATGGTCTTCGTCGGCCGTTTCGCTTTCGGCTTGAACAGTTCAAGGTCGACACCCGCCTGAAGCACGGTGCTGTTGGCGTGCCCCGTCTTCTGTTCAACGAAGGCTTGGTGCGCCGTTGAAACCACGAAACCATCCGCACCAGCCCGAACCGCTGTGTTCCATGCAGCCTTCCATCCTCGCCACTGAAGCCGTCCCAACAAACCGGCATCCGCCGGTGGACTTCGGTCCATCAGCGTCCATGGAATGCCTTGCCGTTCGAGTTCAGGCACGACCCACGCTGCGACGCGCCACTCCACCACGGCGATGCTTGCGCTCGGTGCAGTGGCGGCCAACCACGCACGCATCGCTTTTCCGAGGGCTCGGGCCTGAAAGCCTCGTCGGGCCTGGTTCGGAAGGGCGACGTGGGTGAATCCCTCGCCACCGAGGCTGACGTTTGAATCAGCGTTGACGAAGGTCACGGCCATGCCGCGCTCCAGCAGACCGTGGATGAGCGCCTGCTGAGTCGTGGAGCACAGGTCGTTCATTGAGCGCCCTGTCAACCAAAGCACGTTCAAGGTGTTCACTCTCGCTGGGGGGTGGTGAGAATTTGTTGGCGCAACCCTTCGGTGAATTCGACCGTTGGCCTCCACTTGGTGTCGCGACACAGGTTGGCGTTGGAACCGATTGAGCGAGCGAGATCGCCGGCTCGTTCGGGCCCGTGGTTGGGGGCATGGCGAGCGACGTGCGGGGCGACGTCCTCGAGCACCCTGTGGATTTCACGCATCAAGTCCAACAGGGAGCATTCCGTTTCGGTGCACACGTTGTAGACATGGGCGCGTTCACCGTCCCATGGTTGGGTGGCCATCATCAACACCGCGTTAGCGACATCGCTGACATGGACGAAGTCCCGCGTCTGTAAGCCATCACCAAAGATGGTGGCTGCTTGGCCCGCAAGGGCGAGTTCGATGAACTTCGGCACGACCGCCGCATACGCACCGTCGGACCGTTGACCGGCCCCGTAG
>CAXRAL010000026.1:0-13197 GCA_964228815.1 Candidatus Poseidoniaceae archaeon | reverse complement strand
TCCCTTGCTGGACAAGCGTGGAATCGCTTCCACGTTCCATGAAACGCTTCCCAACCCTTCGCCGTCAATGGTGGCTTGCTCGAGTCCGCCAGGCTGGCCCTCGCAGGTGGAGATCTCGCTACCCGGCAGGGGGCCGGTCGTGGCCAATCGGCCAAGGTCGCAGTTTCGTCCGATGCGGTTGAGGGTGCGCTCTTGCACCACGACGCACGAATTCACGTCGAGTTGACTCTTCTCGTCGATGCGACCCACGATGTCGCCAACCACCGGGCGGGAGAGCGGTAGACCTTCCTCAAGGCGGCGTTGGAGGGACTTGTTGAACACAATGGATTGCAGGGCGTGAACGGTCATCAGTTGGAGGTTGGTGGGGAGTTTTCGAAAGGCACCCACGTGGTCGTCCGGGTTGGACAGCAGGTGCTCAATCATTCGTCGCTCGAACCCCATCCAGCGGGGCAGGTTTTCAAGGAGGCCTTCATCAAGCCCGTTCTCACGGATTTGCTTGCGAATGGCTTGGGCTTCTTCTTCCTCGTTGGGCCCCTCCATCGACAGGTAGGTCATCACGGCCTGTTCCCAATCTTCGTTGACCACGTGGCGTCCAACGTGCGGGGTGACCGGACGGCCCGAGCCAAATCGCTGAGGTCCAATCCAGTTGGGGAATCGCTGTCCGCCCAACGAGGCTTCCATGTCGTTCTGAATGCGCTCGACTTCAGCCATGGCTTCCTCATCGGTCATGGGTGTCCCGTCGGGGTGGCAGCATCCTCGAACCACGATGGTGAAACGGTTGCCACGGTGGTTACCGAACCCAATCTTCTGGTGGGTGCGGCCGAGAACTTCGATTTCCACGTCTGGAAGTTCCACCTCGGCCACCTTGTTCATCGGGGCGTCAATGACGAAGAGTTGGGAGGTCACAGCCCGCTTGTCTTTGGTACCGGCAAAGAAGACGCGGTTGCGGGGGATACGGAGTTTGGCCGAGAGTTGATTGCAGAACCGGTTGGTCTCCCAGTTCGTGAGGGTGATCTTGGCCACCGTGAAACGACCACGGTTGTCATGGTGGAGTGGTGTTGCGATTTCTTCGACGCGGAAGTCGGTCACTCGGGCTTTGATGATGCCACCAATGCCTTCGTGCGGTGTTGCATACCCCTGCAAGCCGATGGCTTGAGCGATGGGGTCAGACATGGGAACGACCTTGGCTTCAGAGCGTTGCGTCGTCAAACTCGGTGGCGACGCCGCCGATGATGTCGGTCAGCACCTTCTCCACGCCGGCTTTTGACGTGGTGCGAATGTAGAATTCAGGGTCGTCGAGTTCGGGGTGGCCAGGGAAGTAGTTGGCATAATCAACGTCCTTGTGGTTGTTGAGTCGCTCGCGAAGCACTTGCAGAGCGGTGTGGCTTTCGCCGATGATACGAAGGCGGAGTTCGTTTTTCTCTTTCAAAAGGACAGTAACAGCCATGATAACCGACCTTGCGACCTGCCCCCTTGTTTTGAACCTTCTTGTCCGACGGTGCCGTGGTTTACCTTGAAGCAGCCACTTCAGGACCACAGCACACCTGTTGGTTTTTATGCTCCATGGCCAAGGCTGGCACATGGATAAGGCGGACCTTGAGGAACGCCTTGCGAAGGCGGCGCCGGCGTTCAGTCGGGCGGCACCACTCATCGTCGGTGTGTTTTCCATCCTCACCTTGGTGCTCGCTGGCAACCTGTACGTTTCGCCGCCCACGTTTCAGACCGATCTCAACGATTTCTCGCCCGAAACAGAGGCGTCGGAAGCTCACGACCGTATTCACGACCATTTCCCCAACGAAATGCGACCGCTGTTTGTACATGTGACCACGGACGACGGCTCCAACGTGCTGGCCCTTGACGCCATGAAGGCCATGCAGGACGACCTCGCTCACTTCCAAGATGAGGCAGCCAAACGTGAGAACATGGTCTCGGTGTGGACCACGGCACCTGGCATCCTCCAGTTGGCCCTCGACGAAGAGGGCGGTGGAGCAGCCTTGGCCTCGTTCGATAATTGGTCCGGCGTCATTGACGCCTTGTTCGACGACAACGAAACCTGTGGCCTGACCGCCGACGACCAACTGCTCTCGGCAGCCACTTACGCCTCCTCCGCCCTGCTGCACAACGACCTCGACTACGAGCCCGTGTGCGTTTACCTTGACGACGGAACGGGCACGGCAGCACCGACCGCTTCCTCGACGTTGTGGGTGCTGGAGATTGACCCCGACCTTGACGAAACGCCTCGACGGATGCTCCAAGACCAACTGCGTGACGTTTTCTCAGAGCGTTCGTCCACCTCGACGCTGACCTACGAGGTCATCTCCAACGACCTGCTGGCCCACGACATTGACGAAGGCACCTTCGACAACTTGCTCTTGCTCGTGTTGCTGGCGTTTGCCGTGGTTGTCGTGATGCTGTCGGTGGCCTTCCGTTCCCTCTCCAGCGTGGCGTTCCCTCTCGTTGGCCTCACGAGTGCCCTCATCTGGACATACGGCATTCTGAACATCTCCGGTGCTCGGTTTACGGCCCTCGAGGCCACCGTGGCGCCCCTCGTGTTGGGCCTCGGCATTGACTATGCCATCCACTTGCAGCGTGCTCAACGCTCGTTCAGGGACGAATACCCCACCGTGGCTGAATCGTGGTTGCGTGCGTGTGGCCACCTCTCGATGCCGCTTTCCCTGGCCGTGGTCACCACGGTGGCGGCCTTCATGGCCAACGTCATTTCCCCACTCCCGCCGCTGGCGGTCTTGGGCTACGCCTTGTCATTGGGTGTGGTCTCAGCCTTCATTTCCTCGACCGTGTTTGTCGGTGCGCTCCACGTGGTGTTCTCCAAGAAAGCACCCGGTGAAGCCCGTCCTTCTCTCCGTTTCCCGGCGCTTTCCAAGCAAATCGTCCGGGTGCAGAAGAAGCAACAAGTCGGCGTCATTCTGGTCACGGTGCTGATTTCCGGCCTCGCCGTCTACGGTGCAGCATCCTTGGAGACAGATTTCGACCTGGCCGACTTTGTCAACGAAGACATGGCCATCATGGGCGTTCGTGATGATTTGACGACCAGCTACGAAAGCGCTGGCTGGAAGGTGATTCACCTCCTCATGGAGCCCGCAGAAGGGGAAGAGACCATTCCGGGCGACCTCGATCTCCTGAGTGAACTGAGGAACTTCCATTTCGACCTCAAATCCAACAACGATGTGGTTGGCACTAACTTCCGGATTCCTTCACCCACCTACGAAGGCCCCTATCCGTTGATTCGAGACGCCATTCTTCGCAACGAAAGTTTGGGCACCGCCCACAATTTGGAGGTCTTCGCCGGTGAGGTCTACCCCATTGACCGTTCACAACCTGTGGAGTTGGGTGCCTTCTTCCTCTCACTCTCAGCCAACGACAGCGTGGCCGACCCCTTGACGGGCGAAACGTGGAGCGAACGCATCGGTCAAACCGTTCACCTTGAGGGGGCGTCCATCGTCCACCTGCGTCATGAAATTCGAGTGGAAGCGTCGACCTCCGTTGAGTCCAGTCGTGTGGTTGACAATTTCATCGCTATTCTGGGTTCCACCGAGGACTCGGGGACGCTGAAATACCAACTCAAAGACCACGCAGTGCTCCATGTCACCGGTGATTTGGTGATGCTCGAGACGGTGCTGAACGGGCTGACGACCACCCAAATCGAAAGCACGGCGATTTCCCTCATCGTCTCGTTCCTCGTCCTTTTCCTGCTCACACGACGCATTATGCCGGCCATCATCGTCCTGTTCCCTGTGGGCATTGCCTCCCTCTGGGTGGTGGGTTCCATGGCTCTCATCGGCCTGAAGTGGAACGTTCTGACGGTCATGGTCACGGCGCTCACATTGGGCATTGGCATCGATTACTCCATCCACATGTGGCGACGATTTGAGGTCGAACTCAAGAAGCGAGGTGACCACTGGGGTGCCCTTGAAGAGGCGCTGGATACGACCGGTGTGGCCTTGATGCTGAGCGCCACCACCACCATGGCAGGCTTCGCCGTGCTGCTGTTTTCGCCGATGCCAATCATTCAGGATTTCGGGTTGATCACCGCCATCACGGTGCTGTTCTCACTGCTGCTGGCGCTGATGGTGTTGCCCGTGCTGGTTGAATTATCGGCCCGTGGCCAAGAATCGCTGGCTGACGATGCTTCGGATTAGACCACGTCGAGTGCCTTGACGATGTCGTCCATGACGAGCCCCTGTTCCCGTGCCACCAAGGCGTAGGCCATCCAGGGCGTGATGAGTTGGAACGCCTTGGTTTTGCGGTCTGCTCGACGGTGCAATTCTGCGAGTTCCAAACCGCTTTGCCGAGCGATGAACTTCGCGACGCGTGGGGTCAATCGTCCCCGGGGGTCGCCAGTCGAGGCTGGACGGGTGGGTCCTTGAGCGACCGCCATGGCCGGTGCGGTGCCTGACGAAGGTGCCGTGGTCGGCGTTGATGAAGGAGCGGCGGTTTCCACACCATCGGTTTCAGAGGAAGCCAGAACCGGGCGCAGGAGGCGGGTGGGGCGAGGAAACCAACCGAACGGGACGTCGACCGTACCGAGAGGAACCGCGAGGTGAAGTTCAGCACCTCGCTCTTCCAGCCAACCGGCGGCCAACAGGGCGTTCACGACGTCTTCGGCTTCGTGCGGGGCCACCCACTCCATATCGAAGGAAAACGCTCGTTCAACATCGGGTCGGGCTAACCCGTCCGCACCACGGAACACGATGGTGAGGGCACGTCGAACATCGTCCATGTCCTCACTCATAGGAGGTTGGAGGCGTGGAGCCTTCATGAAGGTAGGCATCAAGGTTCATCGCTGAGTTTGGTGAAGGATTTGTCGTCGTTTAGGCGCCAACGACCACAGGTCGCTCCGACGTAGAAGGTCCCTTCTGCCGTGTATTCGTACTCGCCACCTCCGGGCAGTTGTGAGTAGTCAGCCACTCGTTCTTCAGATGCCGCTTGGTCTGGAACGCCAAGCGCCGCCATGTGCTGTGCTGCCATCTCTTGGGGTGTCGCCGCTGGCTGTTCAGCGGCCTTGGGTGCACCGCGCGGTGGTCCACGGCCGGGGGTTTTCACCGGGCTGGAGGCGATCTTTCCACCGGGTGGGCCTCGCTTCTTTGAGGGTTGAGCGGTTGCGGCGGCTGGCGAGGCGGGGGGTTTGTTGCCCGAATCACTCGAGGCCGGTGCGGCCGCCACCTGCCCGGTCGCTTCGAGCGCTGCTGCCACGTTTTCTTCAATGCCAGCAGGTGTTCGACGGCGGAGCACCACGCCTGCACCAAGGAGTGCGAGCAAACCCACACCACCAAGCGTCATGGCGACGGCACCGAATCCACCGGATGAACCGGTGACGTTGGTGGACCACACGTTGTTGGTCTCATCGATTTCCCACACCAAGCCTTCTTTGTCGACAGTGATTTCGAGGGTCCAGTCGCCTTCGGGTGCGGTAAAAGAACGCTTGACGGACTTCGCTGTGTTGGCGTCCATGGAATAAAACACCGAACGTCCCACCATCGTGCGCTCATCGCCCTGAACCAATTCGATGGTGGCGTTGAAAGGCGTGGGCAGTTGTTCTCCACCGTTCACCACGAAAAAGGACAAGCGAATGTTCTCGCCGGGCTCGAAATCACCGGTGAGTTCTACGTTTTCCAATGCGAGGTCAGGACCAATGTTGTTGAGCGGTGCTTCAAGCCACGGGTCGAGTTCCGAATTTCCAGTGGAGGACACCAGGTCCCACCCTGAATCATCCGCCCCTTCGGCCCAGCAATTGAGGTCGGCCTGCTGCGACAGTTGGGAAGGGTCGCCCAGTCCACTGAAATCGAACATGAAACTGAACATGGTCTTCCCGTCAAAGACCGTGGTCGAATTTCGAACAAGGCTGACGGGCTCCCAGGATTGTGCGAGGGAACGAATTTGGCAGGTGAGTTTCAGGTCGCTCGACCATGCTTGGCCTTCAGCGATGTTGACACCGATTTCAACTTCCTCGAGTTTGTACCTCGAGATGGTGTCGGTGATGGCCGAGGGCAGGAGTTCGGGTGCGTCAAAGTCCAGTTGGAACACGGGCATGTCGTAGACGCTGAGGAGCTCGGTTTCGAGCGGGTCCCACAGCATCAAGGTCATGTCTTGGACCAAGCCGGATTCTTCTGGTGTGGGGATGGACGTGGACAGCATCCCGTCCACGAGGGTCACGGTCTCGCCGCCTCGCCACGGCTCACCCTGCAGCAAGCCGTCCCAGCGGAGGCGAAGGTCGCCGGAATACGGCGTGGCACTGGTCCGGTGGGACACGCTGGCGGTCAGGTTGATGCCGTCGCCGCCCATCAAGACGGCGCCCGCCACGATGTTTTGCTGAACCTCACCCGTGGTGTCCCGGAGTTGATTGACATCGATGGCCATCTCACGCTCCAAGACCCATGCCTCGGTGAAGGATTCTCGGTACGTTCCATCGTAATCACGTACGATCACATCAATTTCGCCGGCGGCCAGACCGCTCATGGTGAGGCTCCATTGAACGGTGGCCGTGAACGCCACGGTGAGGATGCCGGCTTCCTGCGTGACTTCACACCCGCTCGGCAGCAACAGCAGTCGTTCATCCAGCGAAGCGCACGTTCCGTCAACCGTGGTGTACTTGACGCCCAATCGGTCATCGTTCCCCACCTCAAGGCGAAGTTCGGTCAAATCGCTCAGGCCGTTGGCGTCGGTGACGGCGACGCGCCAACCGACCGTTTGAGACGGTTCGAATCGCATCATGGTGTCCGAGAGCAGGTTGGTGGTCGGCTCAAAGGAGACGAGTTCACCTTTGGTTGGTGTACGAGATTCCCAACGCGCATGGCCTTCTTCGGCGGTCGTAGCGGGGACACTGAACCCTGCAAGGTCGGTGCCTTCCAACAACACACGCCCCCATTGGTGGTCGTCGTTCACGGTGTCGTTTACCGTGATGTTCACGGTCCACAGGTTCCCGTTTTGGTGAGTGTAAAACAACGACGGCTGGTATTCAACACGCTGCGGCACACCGTCGGCCAATCCGCCGTTGGTGCCGTCATCTCGAGCCTCCAGCCACGAATATGCAAACAGCGTTTCGTTGGTGAAGCCGCCAACGTCGTAGAACTGGAACGAGACCGTCCTGTACACCTCTTCGTTGGTGTAGGCGTCAAGGTCTGGGCTGACGTCAAGGAGGGTCGGGCCCTCGCCGTTGAGGACAAACTCAAGCGGCGTGCTGTCCACCACAAGGTCCCACTCCTCGCTGGTTCGAGCCTCAATCCAAAGACGGAGTTCACCTGACAAGGATTCCGGGGCGTTGAGCAGGGCGTATTCCACTTGGCCGGCAGGTAGGTCAAACCACGCCGAACTTTGGTTGGACCAGATGCGTTCTCCGAAGGCGTCGTCGTCAAAGGTGTGGAGGTCCATGTGAATGCGGCATTGAATCGTACCGCCCAGCAAACGAAGGCCGCTGTTGGTGAATCTGTGGTCGATGGTCAAGTTCAACGCCGTGTTTCCGGGCAGAACCTCGCCGGCTTCGACCGTGTCATCACCCTGGCTGGACACATCGGCCGTCACGTTCTGCAACACCACGCTCACGGAGCGATCGATGCTCGTGATGTCGTCGTGGAGGTACGACGCGTTTCGCTCGGCGTGCGTGCTGGTCATGAATTTCAGATGGTCGGTGGGCAAGGTACCCCCAAGGGAAAACGTCCAGTTCACCGTTTGTCCCTCATCCGTCATCGGTCCCACCGTGGCAGTGGCTTGCTGGTTGAACAACAGGGTGGACGGGTCGTCAACGGTCAACGAAGCGGTGGTCGTGTCCCACGTGAGGGTCAACCAGTCCGAACCAGCATCAAAACTCCCGGACGCATCGGTCGGGTGAAGCGCCAGCACGTAGGTGCCGCCTTGGGTGGTGGCGTGATGATGCGTGAGCACACTAACGGGAGCCGAGGTCGGCTGCATGGTCGATGGCGGGGACGTCTCAAACGCCGCTGAGTCAGCGCCAATGGAGACGTTGACCAGCGTCGGCGTCACCCATTCCATCAGCCTCGTGGTGGCGTATTTCACGCGGTATTGGAGGAACGGTGTGTTCTCGAGGACATCCGTCAGCGACTGGTTCCCCGGCTCAAGGTAGGTGTTGACCGGGACGGTGGTCGGAAGCCATGCCGCCGAGGCGATGTTCTGCATGGAGTCGGCAGTACGGTACTGCAAACCGAGGTCGGTGCCGCTGGGTTCAATGGCGGAAAATCGGAGCCACAACAGACTGGCGGCGCCTTCGGCGGACGGTCGAAGGTCGTAGATGGATGAAGTCAGAAGCCCGTCGTGTGAGGTGGGGTTAACGTGGTACTCGTTTTCAGCAAGGTATTGAATGCTCCACGTGCTAAATCGGTTGTTGCTCGTATCGCCCGAAGCGTAGACCAGCGTGTCGTTGGCGAGGGCGAGCGTGGAGTCGTAGAGGCCGATGGGTAGCGTGGCGTAGGTGTTCCAGGTGTTGGTGAAAGGTTCGTAGCCGTAGGTTTTGTCGTTGGAAGAACCGCTCCATCCGGATGATTCGTATCCGCCGTGGATGATGATCTCGTCATTGAAGACGGCAGCGGCGTAGGCGGAGAATTTGTGCGTAGCGTTGGGGAGTTGCGTCCACGAATCGGTGACCGGGTCGTAGGCTTCGGTCAGGTTGGTCTCTTCCTCAACCGTGGTGTTGGCAACCGGGTCAAAGAAGACGGCTACACCGCCGTAGGCAATGAGCTTGCCACGGAAGGCAACGAGTTCGAAGGAGTGGCGCTGGTTGTTCATGTTCGCCATTTGGGTCCATGAATCGTTGACGGGATCGTAACGAAGCAGACGGTCGGTGGAGTCGGAACGGTCCTTGGCCGAGACGCCTCCCGCAACGTAGACCATACCGTTGAGGCTGGTCACGCCGGCGAGTCCAACCGACTGATTGCCGGGCATGCTGGTCCCGTAGCTCCAGTTGCCATCGGTGGCGTCGTAGACCTGAACCAGTCCGGTGGCTTCGACAGCGGGCGAGGAATAGGGGTGGTGGTCACCAATGGCGTAGATGGTATCGCCGACAACGGTGCACTTGTGGTACTGCTGGGTCTCCTGAAGCTGCTCAACGGCGGGGGTCCAGGTTTTGTTGACGACATCAAAGATTTCCACGGTTTTGGTGTTGGCCTCATCGCCCGTTTGGGAGGGGTCAACATCAATGCGGCCGCCGATGAGAAACACTTCTTCGGTAGCCGGTAAGTAAGCCGAGCACGCGCCCGTTCGCATCTGTGTGAGGCCGATGCCGGACGTGGCCGTCCACGAAACAGGGGGCCGCTTGAGCTCGGTCAGGCCCGATGAAGCCGATTGCGTGAGGTTGGTGTGGCTGAACCCGTTGGAGGTGGCAAAGTTGTCCACCAGTTCCTCGGTATGTTGCGCCGTAATGGTGTTCTCCTCATTGAGGCGAGTCTCATCAGGCATCAGGAACGGTGACCACGAAACCGCCACCATAACCAGCGTGACCAACACCGTCGACCAACGCTGGTGATTGACCATGTCATACGGACATGCCCGGAGTTTGAATACTCTTCCAGTGGTTGTTGAGCCCGACAAAATGCCCAACAGGTACCAACGTTGGCAGGAAAAAGTCAAACATCCCGTGCGAGGGTGTGTTGATCATGCACCACCCTGCTCATGACATTCAAGTTTCGCAAGAGCCGAACCTGCTGTTCGGGTTTCCCGTGTTGTTCTTCGGCACCTTGGCCGTCGCAGGGCTCGTGGCCTATGGGCTTCACCGCCGATGGGGCGACTTGCCAAAAGTGGGTCAGCCTCGCTACGACACCATCGTTTTGCTGCTGGGTCTGTGGTGTTTGGGCGGTCTGTTGACCGATGCCTTTGCCCACATCTCGGGCGTGGTGGATGACACCTTCTTCACGCCGTGGCACGCCATTTGGTATTCAGGCGCCACCGCCTACGGTCTCTACATCACGTACGCCATTCTTCCCGAGGGCGGCGTGCAGGAGCTCGTCCGACACCCGTTCAAGGTCCTCAGGGATGTAGCACCCCAGCACAAGCCAGGAGTGTACGGCATCATCATCTTCGGCATTTCAGGGGTGGGCGACATGATTTGGCACGAAACCTTGGGTGTCGAAAGCAGCACTGATATTCTTCTCTCACCCACTCATATCGGGTTGTTCATCGGCCTGATCATGTCGGTGACCGCACCGATTTGGTCGGCCTGGCCCGACGGGAAAAGCGGGACCTCGGGGTTGACCTCTCAGTTACTTCTTGTGTTTGGAGCAGGGGCGGCGTGGAGCGTGGTCCAGCTGATTTTCCGCTACACCAACCTCTGGTTTCGGGGCCTGTCGGAATTCTGCTACAGCGGTTCCACTGATTTTTGCGAGTACGAACACTACAACCAAGGCCTCGAAGTTGGGTTGCAGAGTTTCTGGCTACAGGCGCTCCTTCTCACAGGGGTGCTCATCCTGTTCTTGAGGCGATGGAAACCCGCCCGAGGTTCAATGTTTATCCTCTTCATGATTCAAGCGCTCAGCATGTGGGTCTATTCTGAATTTAGTTCGACGGTGTTTCAGATGAGTCTCCTGCTGGCCATCGCTGCCGAACTCTTCCTTCCGGTGTTCCATCGATGGGGCATGAAGGCGTACGTCCCGTTAATGGCCGCTGCACAGGTGGTCATTTTCATGGGTATGTGGTGGTTTGAAGCCCAACGAATCTCCAATGTATCGTACTGGTTTGAAGGCAATGAACTCCACGTCCTGCCCTTTGGTTGGACCATTCATGCGACCTTTGGTACGGTGGTGCTCGCTGCCGCCATCGCCTGGTTTGCTGTCGTCGTTGCCGAAGGGCCAACGACTCCAGTTCTTTCCGAAGACATCAACCCGGACAAGGTTTGATGGTTCAACGAGGTGGGTTGTCGGTTTGACGCAGGGCGTTGAGCAAGTTCTTTTGTACTCGGTGAAGTGATTTTTTCACATGGCGGCTGACGATGGCATCGTTGCTCAACACGACGGGGCCTTGACCTCACCCCAACTGCTCGCTGTTGGTCTGCTCGCTGTCTTCCTCGTCGGGCTTGGTGCTGGTGCAGCCTTGTTCGCTCCAGGGTCTGGTCTTTTTGGTTCAGAAGGCGAGGCCTTCACCGCCAGCGTTGACTCGCCAATCGGGACGAATCAATACATCTTGGTGGAAGTTGATGAAGGCGACAACGACGAGGAGGTCCTCATCGAACACATCCACCACGTGTTTTTCTTCACGGCCACCGACCGTGGCGGCCTCATCACTTGGGATTTTGGTGATGGTTCAACCGCCACCGGGGCGCTCACGAACCACAGTTTCACCGAGCCTGGCTACTACACCGTACGAGTGACAGAACTGCTTGATGGAGCCATTGAAGAGGTTCAACTCATCGTTGTGGTCCATCTGGTTTCTCAAGCCGAGGTCGACAACATGGAGTGCGTGTGTGCCCCCACCGCCAAGGACACCGTGATCGTCCTCTCCGAACACGAAGGGCAATCCTCCATCGGTGGTTACGTGAAGGTGGAACACGACGGCAGCAGCGAGTCGTGCTCACTGCGCAACCCGCTCCAAGAGTGCCACGTCCGTGTGATGCTGCAGCGCCTGAGCGGCGGTGATGTGGTGGAAGAATCCGTGCTGTTTGACGACACCTTCCGAAGCAACGAGAAGGTGGTTGACTTTGTCTTTGACACCGTGGAGTTGCAACCCGGCGAGCGTCTTCAACTCCGACTTGAGACCGATCAGTTGCGGGACTGGCACAAACCTACAGCGGAATGGTCCACTGAAGCACCGGTTGTCTGATTCTCGCTCTTCAAACCGGTCGGACGTTGGTCTCGAATTAAAAGGAGGCACCGTTATCATCACGCAGAGGCTAGCACGATCATGAACCGAACCGCTGCGGTGCTTCTTGCCCTTCTCCTGGCGCTCATGCCCTTGGCCGGTTGCATCAGTGACGGCGTTGATGGAAACGACGGTGCTACTGGCGAGCCAGGGGACCCGGGCCTTCCGGGCCAAGCCGGCACCGACGGCCTTGATGGCATGGATGGCATGAACGGAACCGATGGTGCTGACGGCAACGACGGTGCTGATGGCGCAGACGGTAGCAACGGAACGGACGGTGTGGACGGAAAGACCACCCTCATTCAGACCTTCATCGAATACCCCGGCGAGTTTTGCGTCGATGGTGGCGTTGGCCTCCACGTTGGCATCGATGACGACGGCGACGCTTACCTCTCCATCGACGAGATCGACGAAACCGTGTACGTGTGCAACGGTGCAGACGGCCAAGATGGCGCCGACGGAAGCGACGGGGGTTCTGGCAGCGGCGGCTCCAGCGGTGGCACAGCGGGCATGATGCTCAGCGATTCGATCCGTCTGAGCAAATCCGACGGTTGTCCTGCAGGCGGTCGACTCATGGCCTTTGGTTTGGACAACGGTGACAACGGCGGAACGGCAGGGAACGGCGTGTTGGAATCCGGAGAAATCGACGATCAGACCACCTACTGCAGTGACCAGCGGGTCAGCTTCGTCAACGATGCGCGACCGGGGACGACGGGGAGCAAACCCGTGGCCTACCAGGGCATGCGCATCAGCATTGAGGACACCTTGTACTTCGCAGCGGATGACGGCGTCCACGGATACGAACTCTGGGGCTACAACACCACCACCGACGAGATGTGGATGGTGGCCGACATCCGTCAGGGGGCTCAGGGCAGTTTCCCCGGCTACTTGCTCGCCGTGAAGCACGGTACGCAATTGTTCTTCGGGGCTTACACCGACGAAAATGGGACTGAACTGTGGGCGCACGATCACACCACGGGCACCACGTGGATGGCGGCCAACCTCGGGATGGACCAGCCGTCTCCAAGTGGGAGTAACCCGGGCGATGACATCGAAATCATGTACGGTGATACGCTGTATTTCTCAGCCTTCACCCAGCAATACGCCACCGAACTTTGGGCCTACAACACCGTCACCCAAAACTCATGGCTCGTCCAAGACATCCACATGGGCAGTTCGGCCAACCCCGGCTGGTACATGCACGTCATCCACAACGATGTGCTCTACTTCACCGCTCGAGACGTCGGCAACGTCCACGACCTTTGGGCCCATAACCAATCCAAGGGCACCACGTGGAAGGTCGCAGCCTTTGGCACGGACCCCAACACCCATCCCGGGAATTACATGGACCATCTCGTTGGCGACACGCTGTATTTTGATGCA
>CAXRAL010000025.1:0-2774 GCA_964228815.1 Candidatus Poseidoniaceae archaeon | reverse complement strand
ACGATGATGTCGTTCTTGGCGACATCAAATCCGGTTCGGTAGGCACGCCCGTAGCCCTTACGGGGTTCTAGGTGGACTCGAATGTCCTTCTCCAGTGCAATTTCTCGGGTGCGGTCGGACGAGTTGCCGTCCACGATCATGATTTCGAGGTCCTTGCACCAGCCACGGGGGATGGCGTCGATGGTGGGGCCGAGGGCCTCCTCCTCGTTACGGGTTGGCAAAATCACCGTGACGGAGACGGGTAAGACATCGCCCATGGCTAAGCGACCCGAGGATTGACCTTCAAAGGTTTGGCTGGAAGCGTGCTTCTCAACGTGCACCGGTCAATGACATTCAAATGCAGGCCCTTCGTGGTGCTTTCAATGCACATCGCCATGGTCTCGGGCGAGTATCCTCCTCGGTGGGGAGGCATCGGCTCCGTGGTCTTCCACCTCGCCGGTCATTTGGCCCAGCGAGGCCACGATGTTACCATCATCACGCGCACGCACAAACAGCCAACGCCACAACAACCCGGCGTGAGTGTGCTCCAAGTCCCTTGGCTCAAAGCGCCCATGGCCTTCACGCGGTCCTACGGGAAACATGCACTGACCGAACTTCGCCGGCTTCATCAGGTCAAACCGGTGGACGTTGTCCACACCTTGCTGCCTTTGGTAAGTTGGACCGCCAAGGAATACCTCTGGGTGGAGGAACACATCGCACCGGTGGTATCGGCACTCAACGGGAGTTGGATCGGTGAGCGAGAAGGCATGAAACTCGCCGCCAAGCACAACGAAGCAGCCACGTGGAAGAACCCCAACGACCTCGCCATTTTGCTTACCGGTGGCTACTACGCCAAGTACGAACAAGCGGGCATGGAACATTCGAGCGTCTCGGTTGCCATTTCAGAATCGACACGTCGTGAATTCGAGCAGTGGTACCGTCCGCCGGAGGATTGGTACTGCGAAACCGTGCTGTACGGGGTAGACCACAAGGTGTTCCGCCCCATGAATCACGACCATGAGGAGGAACAACTTGCGTACGAGGCGCTTCGTAAGTCCTACGATGCAGCCGATGAAGCGGCGTTGTGCGGCCGGCCCGACACGGCCACCCCGCTCTTGTTGGCCGTGGGCCGTCTCGTGGCGCGTAAAGGTCACCGAACCCTGCTTCGTTCCATGCCGTCCATCCTCAAGCAGCACCCCGGGGCCCGACTGGTCATCATCGGCCGAGGTCACATGCGGAAAACGCTCATGCGTCAGGCCAAACGGTTGGGCATTGCTCATGCCGTTCATATCCAGCCGGGCATGAGTTTCGAACAGTTGGCCCTGCACTTCCGGGCGGCCGATGTGGTCGTCTATCCGTCCTATTACGAAGGTCAGGGTTTGATCCCGCTGGAGGCCTTGGCCAGCGGAACACCGGTGGTCACCGTGGACCAGCCACCGTTGACCGAGATGATCGACGAAACGGTGGGCGGGCTCTTCGCCTGCGGCGATCACGAGGACTTGGCGAGGGCCGTGAACCACTGTCTGGACCATCCCGATGAACGCACTGAACAGATGCGACGTGGCCGTCAACGCGTCCTTGACCGTTTCACGTACGAACACAACGCTGAGGCCTACGAACACATCTACGCTTCGCTGCTTGACGAGTGACCATGCCGTCCCGTAAGGTTCTCATTGGGCTGGATGGACGAGCCACCATGCAGGGGCGCGCCGTCTTCCTCTCAGTGCTGGTCATCACCCTCTCGCTTTCCGGTTGTTTTGGTGAGGAAGCGGCCGTAGCGACCCCCGAACCCGAGGTGGAGGAGCAGCCTCGTATCTTTGTCACGGACCGGTTCGGTCAATCGATTGACCTCTCTCCGCTCGAGATGACCTTCCAGTTCAGCGATGTCGGGGAGACAGGAAAAGAACCCAGCATTGGCATTACCTCGAGCGGTTGCATCTTCTTCATTGCCATGGAGAAGGTCATGCGTTCGTGTGATGGGGGCCTGACTTGGGACGAAACCCAAGACCCTGTGATGTGTTCGCCCACCACCAGCGACCCCTACGGTTGGGTGGACCCCATCACCGACCGCGTGTTCGGAGTCCAAATGATTGGGCTTGAGACCTCGTGGATTTGCTGGAGCGATGACGACGGTGAGACGTGGATGGGCAACCCCCACGATTCAGGCACGACACCGCTCAACGATCACATCAAACTCGCCAGCGGTCCATGGACGGACAGTGGCTACGGAGCGCTCGGCCAGTTCACGGGCAGTTTCTACGAGACGGCGGTGTACTATTGCTACAACAAACTCGCCGGCATTTTCTGCTTCACCAGTTTTGACGGTGGTGCAAGCTTCGAAGCCGGAGGACAAATCATCGGTCTGGCCACCACGAACGGCGGGCTTCACGGCGCCATCTCCACCGCCCCCGACGGGACGGTCTATGTTACCCCGCGTGTGGCCACCCCCACCGTTATCGTGTCAAAGGACAACGGTTTCTCGTGGTTTGAGCGTTACATGGGCGAAGACGTCGGAACCCCCAACCCCCGCAAGAATTCCGAAGTCTCCACCGACAGCGCCTCCAACGCCTATCACGTGTGGACGGGCGCTGACGAAGGCATCTACATGTCTCGGTCCATGGATTCGGGTGAGACATGGGAGCAGGAGAGCATCCGGATCTCTCCTGTCGAGGTGATTTCCTCCGTGTTCCCTCAAACCGATGCCGGCGACCCCGGGCGAATCGCCATCACCTACTTGGGCAGTGAAAACTCGGAGATGCTCAACCAGTCGGACATCGACGGCAACCCGTGGAACG
>CAXRAL010000024.1:0-20881 GCA_964228815.1 Candidatus Poseidoniaceae archaeon | reverse complement strand
CGTTGTCTTCCAACACCAGTCCACAATCGTCGCAGACGACTTCACCACGGGTCTCGTCTCGAGAGAGCGATCGACTTCCACATTCAGGGCACTTGACAATGTCTTCCACTTGTTGATCATCCATTTTTATCCCACACGTATCCGCATCGATGTGCGAACCTATTTAACCCCTTTTGGAATTTCTATTTATACTTGATGATTGATTTCAACGCCTTATGTTTCGAGCAATGGGTAGGCACTGAAAAGACCCACTGCAAGCCCTTTGATTTCCCAATACCTGAGCGATGGGTATTCGGATAAACCCTCTGAAACTATCCAGATTCAATTTGGAAAGGGATTAGTTTATTCTTTGTTGGAAAATAGCCCACACATGCGCAAAGGAATATTATGTCCAACACTCATGTTGGTATTTATGGTTACAATTCCTGTTGTATCTGCTGATTACTCTGGAGAAGTTGAGTACTCAATTGGAGACTCAATTTTTGATATCGGGTTGAATGGAGACGAATCTTGGACAAATGATGACGCCTCCGATCTTCTTTGTTGGATTGATGAGAATCATGGCAACAATGATGGAATAACATCTGAAAACGAAGAAGAAAATTATGAAGCATCAGCTCAAGAGATGGTTGGAACTGAAGTAAATCATTACTTAAACGGAGTAGCTGCAATCCTCGAAGAGTATGCTATTGACCTCAGCTTTGAACATGGAAACTGTCTTGAAACTGAACTATTGACCATTTCATACGAAGGAAAGTTCTCATTTGATACTGAGCCAAGCGACAAATATGTACTTCTCTTCAATACCACAGATGCTGCAATAGTAAACAATTTACAGGTTAATTACTGCATATTCCAAGAGTTTGAGGTGCAATCCGTCAGTGGTCTAGCAGATGATTCGACTAGTGAAGAATGTGTAAAAGGATTCAGAATTGCTGGTGAAGACATGGAGATACAATTTGAAGTTACTAAGAATGAGGATAAATTGATACCTGCAATTTCATTTATTTCTACAATATTTGTAGTTCTACTTTCCTTAGGTATTTTTACTCAAAGGACTGACCAAACTCATTGATTTTCAAAGTATGAGCAGTGGGCCCCCTCTGCTCTGATGGGTAAGCAAAGGGTACCCTGTGATTGAGCGAACCGATTGTTCTCGGAGGAACGTCGCCACGAATTCAAATACGCGGAACCCGAGACTCAGATATGAACAACTGGGTCTACCTCGGCTTGGCCATCTTCTCAGAGGTCGTCGCCACGGCCTCCCTCAAGTCCACCGAGGGGTTCACGCGCTTGGTGCCCTCCATCGTCGTGCTCGTCGGTTATTCAGCGGCGTTCTATTTCCTCTCCCTCACGCTCGACACCATTCCCATCGGCGTCGCCTACGCCGTCTGGTCGGGTGTTGGCGTGGCGACCATCACCCTGGTTTCCTTCGTCCTCTACGACCAAAAAATCGACGCTGCTGGCCTCGTCGGCATCGGCCTCATCGTCGCCGGTGTGGTCGTTTTGCGCCTGTTCAGTGAAGCATCCGTGGATGCTTGACGGACTCTCAATGCCACCTTGCGTTCCCGAACCGATTATGAACGGGTGACGCTTGAACGGGTTTGAGGGGGGAATCATGGGCAGCAACCGACCACCGCAAGACATCGCCCTGACGCCGGGGAAGCGCGTGCTGTTCCTCACCAAGGATTTGGACCTCATCAAGCAGCAGCTCTACGACGGCCTCGACCTCCGCATGGAGGATTTGACCGTCGACGACCTCCTCGACGACATCAACACCGACGTCATGACGCCCGCTTGGGTCTGCTTTGACCACGACCCCGCAGAGATCGCCAAAAACGCCTACGCCGGCCTCATGCACAACGGCCTGCGCGTGTTCCGTGAGAATGCCCTCAAGGACGGTAACTTCGAAGTCATCGTTTCCGGCCAGCGCAAAGGCACCGGCTCGAGCCGAGAGACGGCCGCTCAATGCGAACGCTGGGCCGGCATCAGCGTCGTCATTGCCGCATCCTTTGCGCCGATTCACGAGCGCAACAACATCAACCTCGGCCAACTCATGGGCGACCACACCATGCTCGAGCGCCTGCAGAACGGTGAATCCATCCCGCTGAGCGAATTCACCGGTCGCTATGACCCTGTCACCCAACTCATCGTCGAACACGGCGGCCTGTTCCCCTTTGCCAAGGCCCTCAAGGCCGACGAGTTGGACCTCGCACCGCTCAACACCGGCCAGCGCCCCATGACGATGGCAGAGCACATCATCAGTCGCAACCTGGTCGGTCAGCCCGACGGTCAGTGCGTCAAGCCGGGCGACCCCGTCATCGCTCAAGTCCAAGGCGGCTACTCCCACGAATTCACCACCGCTCAGGTCCACACCTTCCTGCAGGAAGAATACGGCGAAGACTACACCCTGCCCAACCCCGACAAATTTGCCGTGTTCGAAGACCACCTGCTCTATGCCCAGCACAACCCGAAGTTCGTGCCCTTCATGCACAAGGTGCAGACCCTTCGAGACCTGCAAGTGGCCTTCCAGCAACACGCCGGCGTGCGAGACTACTCCGCCGTTGACGGCGTCTCTCCGGGTATTTGCCACCAGGTTGCGCGAGAGGAATTCATTGAGATTGGTGATTTCATCCAAGCCACTGACTCCCACACGTGCATGGGCGGCGCATCCAACGCCCTGACGTGGGGCGTGGGTGCCACCGAATACGCCAACCTCGTCAGTGCCGGTTTCACGTTCGTCAAAGTCCCCGAATCCATCCGCTTCGAACTCGTGGGCGAACTCCACCACGGCTGCACGGCCAAAGACGTCATTCTCGCCATCCTCGCCGACCACGCTCGCGAGGAGTTGACCCTCAACCGCAGCATGGAATTCGGTGGCCCGGGCCTCGCTTCCCTGTCGGTTGACGAGCGCGCCACCCTGTGCAACATGGCCACGGAATGTTCCGGTCGCACCGGCATCTGCGAGGCCGACGATGCGCTCATGGCGTGGATGCTGAAGGCTCAGCCCCACCTCTCCGAAGACGAGCAGCGCGCTCGCATGGTCGCCCCCGATGAAGGCGCTCACTACGATGGTGGCGTCCACACCATCGACCTCTCCTCCATTGTCCCCATGGTGGCCCACCCGGGCAACCCGGACGAAGGCATTCCCAGCGACCCCACGAACGGCGCCAACATCGCCGACATCGGTACCGTCGCCGTCGACATCGCCTACGGCGGTTCATGCACGGCCGGTAAGGAAGACGACATCGCCTACTACGCCGAGGTGTGCCAAGCGGCCAAGGACGCCGGCCTGACGGTCAAGGACGGCGTGGACTTCTACATCCAATACGGCTCGGGCCAAGTCAAGGCGCTGGCCGAACGCATGGGTTGGCACGATCTCTTCATCGAGGTGGGTGTGAAACTCATCGACCCTGGCTGCGGTGCTTGCATCGGTGCTGGACCCGGCGTGTCCATCACCCCCGAACAAGTGACGGTCTCGGCCATCAACCGAAACTTCCAGGGCCGAAGCGGTCCGGGGAAACTCTACCTCGCGAGCCCATTGACCGTCGCTGCTTCGGCCTTCACCGGCCACATCAGCATCTGGGCGCCCGACCTCTTTGCGTGAGCGGAAGTCCTCGCTGTCTCCGCTTTTTGCCCTTCTTCATCCGGTTCCGCCTGTGGAGATTATAATCCCTCAAAGGACGGGGACGGTCATCTGTCGGCCCGACGTCGTCAAGACGGAGGAGGACCGGTGGAGGTGAACACCCATGGCAGGGACCGCAGAACGCATGGCAAGCAACCAAAAGCAAGTCGCCATTTCAGAATTTTTTGAGAAGAACAAGCACTTCCTCGGGTTTGACTCCCTCACCCGTTCCCTCATCACCGCCGTCAAAGAAGCCGTTGACAACTCGCTGGACGCTTGCGAAGAGGCCCGCATTCTTCCGGAGATTCGCGTCAAGATCTCGAAGGTCGACGACAAGAAGAACATCATCGAATTGCAAACCGAGGACAACGGTCCCGGCATTCCAAAGCGCAGCATCGAGAAAGTGTTCGGTCAGCTGCTGTTCGGTTCTCGCTTCCATGCCATTCGCCAGTCCCGAGGTCAGCAAGGCATCGGGATCACCGGCGTCGTGATGTACAGCCAGTTGACGACCGGCCGGAAAACGCACGTTCGCTCCAAAATCGCAACGGAAACCTCAGCGGCCATCGTCGACATCGGGCTGGACACCCGCAAGAACAAGGCGACGAAAACCAACGAGGGTCGGGAACTCTGGGAGCTCTCCAACGGCGAGATGAAGGAACACGGTCTCGAAATCACCTGTCGAATGAAGGCCAAGTATCAGCGAGGCCGACAAAGCGTCTACCAGTACCTCCGGATGACCAGCATCGTCAATCCACACGCTGACATCACGTTCGAAGACCCTGACGGTGAAGTTCACCACTGGCCGAGGGTAACCGAACGACTGCCCAGAAAGGTGGAGAGCATCAAGCCCCATCCGCACGGCATCCACTTGGGTACGTTGCAGCGCATGTGCACGGAATCCACGGACAGTCGGATGACTTCCTTCCTGTACAAGAATTTCTCAGGCGTCTCTTCCCGTGCTGCTAAGCAACTGCTCGAAGCCGCCGAGGTTGATGAAAAAGCCAAACCGAAGCTGATGAAGCCCGACCAAATTCGCGCCCTGCTCGAAGCGTTCCAGGGAGAGCGTCATCTCGGAGGCAAGCCAGTCAAGCTGCTCAACCCGCCCACCAACTGCCTCTCGCCCATTGAAGAATTGCTCATCAAGAAGGGGCTGTCCAAGACCATCGATTCGCGCTTCGTCACCACCATGACGCGCGCACCCACCGTCTCGCAAGGCAACCCCTACCAGGTCGAAGTTGGGCTCATCTTTGGCGACGGGATGGCCGCCGACAAACCCGTCGAAGTGCTTCGATTTGCCAATCGCGTGCCGCTGATGTACCAGCAGGGCGGATGCTTGCTCACGAAAGCCATCGAATCGGTGGACTGGCGCCAGTACGGCTTGGACCAGGCCGGTGGTCGCGGTGTGCCCAAAGGGCCTGCCGCCATCCTCGTTCACCTCGCCAGCACCAACGTCCAATTCACCTCAGAAGCCAAGGAGGCCCTCGCCGACAACGGGGAAGTGATGGACGAAGTTCGCAAGGCCATGCTCGAGATGGGACGCGGTCTCAGAAAGCACCTTGAGAAGAAGAAAAAGATGGTCAAGGTGCAAGAAAAGTTTGAGCTGGTCAACGACATCATACCAGCCATCGCCGAAAAATCGGCCGCCATCCTCAAGCGGCCTGTCCCTGATTTGGCCGGCTCCATCACGAGGATCATGGGTGCCGTTATCGCCGAGAGTTCCACGGAATGGAACAAAGCGACCAAGATGACGGACGTCACCATCACGCTGTTCAACTACACCTCGAGGGCTCGGGCCTACACCCTGCTGGCGTCGTGGCCTGAACGTGAAGGCGCCACCATGGAAAACAACACCACGGGTGGCCGCAAAGAAGCGACGGGTGTGTGGGCTTGGAAACTCGACACCCTCGACCCTGGGCAAACCACGACCATCACCTACGCGCTCAACGGCCTTGAACGAGGTGATTGGACGGAAACCGACGTGTTCTATCGCGGCAGCCAGGAGGTCATCGGTGCCTCGAAGATGGACGAAAAGCTGCTCGAAGAAATTCGTCGTCAAGAAGTGCGAGAAGCAGGCGAGGGAGACGGCAGCGAGGAGGTTGCCACTGAATCTTCCACCGAAACTCCTCAACCAACCTCTTCCGAAGACGAGGACGCGCCTGCGTCAGAGCCTGCCGCAGAGGAGGGACCGAAACCTTCTGGCCAACAAACCCTGATGGGGTTCGGGAGTGATGCATGATGTCTGCCAGTCACACGCCAGAGGAAACCAAGGCCGCACTCCATGAAGTGGTGACGGAGATGTACGACAAAATCGTGAAGGGCGAGCCGCCCACCATGACACTGCCCGTCCGTACCAAGAACAACATCGGGTTTGACAAGACGCTGGGCGTCTACAAGTACGGCAAGAAGCGTTCGGTTCGAGACGCAACGAGCCTGGGCTCGGCCAAGCAATTGCTTCGCGCCCTTCATGTCGTGGAATTCATTGAAGAGATGATCAACACCAACAAATCCTCCACCCTCAGAGAGATGTACTACATCTCAGAGAGTTGGGGCCTTGGCAAGTTTTCCTCACAGAACGAATCCAACAACCTCGCTGAGGATTTGGAAGTCGTAACAGAGTGCCTGCGTGAGGATTTCAAACTCCGGCCTGAGGAAGACGGCGCCCGTATGATCGGCAACGTGACCATTCGAGAACGAAACCGCCGAGGCGAATGGATGCGCATTAACGCACGCGACGACGTTGGCGATTCAGGCTACGGCGTCCCCTACAACGTGGAAGAAGAAAAGATCGAACTGCTCGAACACGATGTGAATTTCATCATGGCCATCGAGACCGGTGGTATGTTTGACCGTCTCATCGAAAACGGCTTTGACGAGGATTTCAACTGTGCACTGGTTCATCTCAAGGGGCAACCCGCCCGTTCCACGCGTCGCATTCTCAAGCGGATGAGCGAAGAGTGGGACTTGCCCGTGGTGGTCTTCCTCGACGGCGATCCGTGGTCGTTCAGAATCTTCGCATCCATCGCCTATGGCGCCATCAAGACCGCTCACATTTCGGAATACTTGGCCACGCCCACCGCCACGTACCTCGGCATCACGTCCGACGACATCGAAGCCTACGACCTGCCCAGCGACGACCTCTCTTCACGGGATGTGGACGCACTCAAGGCGGAACTGTCCGACCCGAGGTTTGCCGATTCGTGGTGGCAGGAACAGATCAACATGATGCTGGACCTCGGCAAAAAAGCTGAGCAGCAATCCCTAGCCAAGTACGGGCTGGACTTCGTCACCGACACCTACCTCCCTGAGAAACTGAACGACTTGGGTCTTGCTTGAGTCCATCAGCGAGCCTTATGGAGGAAGAGGGTCTGGAAAGCGATGATGCAAGCACCTGAGCCTGCAAAGCGTTCCCCCTGGGGCTTTCGTCTTGCCGTGGCCGGTGCTGTCATGGTGCTGCTTGGGGCCGTCATGATGTCGAGCCAATCCTCGGCGATCAACGCTGCTATGGACCCGAGAGAACAACACCACGATGAACCCTACGTGGGTGCTCGAACACACGCACTGGGAGAACTGAACGGTTCGTGTTATCGGCTTTACCAACTCAAAGGCGACCCTGTCATGGACGTTGATCTTCACCGCGTAGAAGGCTCATCCCTTGCGGAAGAAGCACTTGAGGAAAGCTCGTGCATGCTGGACTGGCAGGCCATGGCCGCTGACGGAACAGCCTTCGTCGAAGTGGCATCTTGGGAACTCAACGAAAGTGGCGAGCACGCACTCGTCGTGTCGTGTGAAGAAGACTGTTCGGAAACGTCCGGCTGGTTGGTCCCTGTCGATGACATCCAGAGCGATCTGTTGTCGTCCACGTGGCTGGTGTTGGGCGGCGCCATGTGTTGCTTGGGTGTGTTAACCACACCCTTGGCCCTCATCATCTACGTCGCTTCCAAGCCAAGCAAAGCCCCACGCGTCATGATGGTAGGGCCCGAAGGACAATTGATTCCCATCACGGACGTGAATCCCGACCACCCCACCTTGTTCACCCAGGGCGAACAGGACTTACAGCAACCCTCGGTCGCCCCACCGTTTGCCGACACAGCAGAACGCCAGCCGTCCCAACAATTCGTGGACGGCATGCAAGATGTTGCAGCCGGCTCGTTGCTCACCACCGAACAGGTCTACGCCCTGATGAGGGGCGATGTGGAAGGGGCGCAGGGCCACGCCAAAACGGGACGCTATCAAAGCACCACTCCCGAAGAAACGATCCAAGACGCAGCCAACGCGGCCGCCATCGCTTCGTGGGACGAGGGCGTTCCCCTGGCCGAACCCCAACCGGTTCAACGAACCTCCACGGCCGTCAAGCGAGCGCCAACCACCTCTTCCACCGCTGGAAACAGCGACGCTTGGAAAGATTGGGACGAGCAGTAGAGAAACGGTGCGTTCATAGAGGGGGGTTGACTACCCAACCTCGGGTTGAGAAGCATGACCGACATCGACAAGGCCCTTTACCTGCTCCAAAACAAGGTCCGAAGGCAGATTCTCGAACGCCTCGCCCGCGAACCCCACTACCCCATGCAATTGTCGGAACTGGTCGGTGTCAGCCAACCAGCCGTGGTCAAGCACCTCAAAGAGTTGGAGAAGGGTGGGATGGTCTCCAAGAAGAAGGTCCCATCAGAAAAGGGAGGGCCCCCCAGAACGATTTACGCCGTGGAACGCGCCATGTCGATTCACGTTGACATCGGCCCGGATCTCTTCCGCTGCGAGGAGCGAAAATTGCCGGCAGGCGGCCCCATGCGCCTCTCGAGCAGCCTGCCGCCGGCCTCCGTGCCTGTGGCTGAATCGCTCAGCGGCCGCAAGAAAATCGCTGTGGCAGAAGGCTTGGCTCACATGCGTACGCTCGCCTCGGTCCTCGAGGAGTTGGACGCCCAACGAGACGCCCTCATCTCTCTCCATCAGCATGTCCGTCAGCGAGTTTCTGCAGCGGTTGAAGCGGACTTCGAGTCCTACGAGGAGCGAAGCATCATCCAAACCATGGTTGAAGCCACGGGCGACCGTCTTGATCTCACTGCACTGGTTCAGCAAGAGCTCGTCGGCCACGCCAATGTGGGTGATGTCATCACCGCACTTCGCTCAAGGCTTGAGAAGCAAATTGCACGTCGTTCAGGACAAGTCATTGCCGCTCCGCTCAACACCGAGTTGCGCTGGTATCTCGGACCGAAGTCCAAGTGATGCGCTTCAATCGTTGGCTTCGTCCGAGAGAACCGACACGAGCGAGGACTGTTCGGCCAGTCGCTTGTTGACTTCGTCTCGGCGACCCTTGCCCACCAGGTAGACCACGCCCAACAGCGCAATGGTCAACACGATGACGGCGAAAGGCAGCGCCGTCTTACCAACCACTTCCTTGGCCAGGTCAAGGACCGGGCTGTTGGATTCCAGCGGCTCCGGGATGGGTTTCACGTTGTCGCCTTCATCCGACTCAACGATTTCGTTCATTGGGTCAACGACGACGTAAACACCCTTGCTACCGGCGGTGACCGGGTAGAGCAGGTAGAGTTCAATCTCCTTGGCGTCTTCGGTGTCATCGGGAGCGAGCAAAGCACCCACCACTTGGCGCATGACGACACGCTCTTCGTCGCAGCCGTTCTTGCGGATCTCCTTGGTGGTCTCGTCGGTGACATCGTCGTATTCGCAGAGGACAATTTCGATGTCCGTGGCGTGAACGTTGCCGGTGTTCTGCAAGATGATGCCGATCGGGATCGTTGAATCAACCTCGGCCGAGGTGGACGGTGGCATGATGATCTCCTTGATTTCGAGGTTGGGTGCACGGAGTCGCAGCGTGACGATGAACTCGTTCGTGTCGAGGTTTTCGCCGTCCCATGCGGGCGAATCGTCGTGGTCGCCGTCGTTCTCCATGTCGCCGAACTTCGAGACCACCTTCAGACCGATGCTTCGAGTGTCGAGTTTGGCGTCGGTGCCTACCGCAACGGCGGCCACCGTGGTGATGGTTTCGTAAGGTGCCATCTCGGGCAGACGCCACTCGTCGATGTCCTCGAGGTACACACAGGCGTCTTCGGGGAACGAAGAGGCAGTGGATTGCATGACGATGCACGCTTCCTCAACGACGAGTTCTGCACTGACTTGACGCATGATGAACCAGTCAACATCCCAGCTGCTGAGCACGTTCATGCCCGGGAGTTCGTTCCACAGGAGGGAATCACCGTCGCGCTGAGCGGTGTGGTTGTTCAAGCTTGGAACATCGGGGACGTTGCCGTTGTTGGTCACGTTGAACGTAAACCGGACGATTCGCCCTGGAGCGGAGGTCTTAACGGCGTTGTCAACGGTCGGATCCATTGAAATCTGCATGTCGTGGAACTCATCCACGGTGATGGTCAACACCACCGTGTCTCGAATGCGGGTGTCACGACCGCTGGCGTCGGGGTAGACCTCTTCAGAGAAGGCTTGCAACACGACGGTGTACTGGCCGGCTGGCACGCGGTCAGGCACGTTCATGAGCACATCAAAGGCTTGGTAGGTGCCCGGCGAGAGTTCCTGAAGGCTCTCTCGGGGAATGTCGATGTCCCAAATGACGTCCACGCCGAATGCGTCCGTGACACGAGCGAGACGGAAGTCGAACCGGTCAGGGCCGTTACCGTCGTTGGTCACCGTGAAGGGCAGGGTGATTTGGTCGCCTGGGTTCACGTTCATCGAGGTGCCAACGTCAGGGTCGATGCCTGCATCCAAGGCAAACACGTGCTCCACGTTGGTGGACAGGATGGCCGAGTCGGAGATACGTGGATAACCGTCCAGGTAACCCTTCAGCGTGATCGCGGGGCCAAGTCCAGCCGTGGCGTTGTACGGAGCGCAGACGTGAACGGTGACACGCTTGGTCACCTTGTCTGCATTGCCGGGGATGGTCCAAGCGATCGGGTCGCCAAGACCGTCGCCTGCATCAGCTGAGCCGGTAGCGTTGGCAAAGTCAACCATGACCACCCAGTTCTCCTGGCGCCAAGCGTCCATGGCCACGCCGTCAGGCTTGGCTTCGGGCGCACCGGGCGTTGCAAAGACGAGTTCTCCACTGTCGAAGTTCTTGGTGACTTCAATGTCGTAGGAAGCGCACTCGCCCGGCTTCACTTGTTCTGAGCGGTCGTCAACGGCAAACACAATGTTACCCGTTGAGCGAATTGACACGAAGACACCCAGTTCGAGGATGTCATAGGTGCCCTTCTCAACGGACTTGATGGGTTCACCTTCGGACCAGCCCTTCACATAAATCACGAAGGCGCCTGGGTCTTCGGAGGTCGGAACGAAGACTTCGAGATTCTTGGTGACCGATTGGCCAGGGTCGAGTTCGACACGGATGGGGAAGTTCACTTGCCATCCAAACGGTAGGAGCCATTCCTGTTGACCCTCGAGACTGTTCGGGTCCCAGAAGACAAAGGCGTCGTGAACGTTACCGGTGTTGGTGATGGTGATGGAGAAGATGGCGGTGTCGCCCTGTTCAATGTCAGCCATGCTGTGGGAGGTATCGAGGTTGATGCCGTGCACCACGTCCATCAAGGTCAGCGTGATGAGGTCGTTCTGAATGGCCGGGTCCTTGTACGACTGAGCCGTGACACGAATTTCTGCGAGTTCATCCCCGTTGGCCTGGTAAATCGATGGTGCTTGCACGCGCATGTAGAAGCGAACGTCCTCGCCACCTTCCAAGAAGATAGGGGTATCCGGGAAGATGCTCGAGTGGTTGGAGGCGAAGTAGAGGTTCGCCGTCCAGTTCATCGGCACACCGGAAATGTTGAGGCCGTAGGTGTCAGCCACGAGATCCTTAGGACCGGGCGTAGAGTTGTTCATCGTCATGTTGTAGATGGTTTGCTGGCCAGGTTCAATCACGTGATAGAACGTCTCGCCTTCGTCAAACTCAACGTCAACCTGACCGGTCAGCACGTGAGAATAACAGATGGTGAACCGGTTGTTGTTACCTTCGTCACCGCACGTGTTGGTGTCGGACCACGCGATGTGCGCGCCGCTTCCCAGGTCGTTGGAGAACGCTGGCGGCATACCGATGGCCGGCTGCCGACCGCTGTTTGGCCCGAGTTTGTTGGAGTTCCATGACGTGACCGCCACCGCTTCCCATGGGTCGAGGGCCATCAGGCCATCGCCGGTCAGGTCGGTCTGGTTCAGGCGGGTGTAGAGAATTTCTTCGTTGGCCGAGAGGTTGCCAGAGTCAACCCATGCGATGTGGACGTTGTTTTGGTCGTCGGTCAGCAAGGATGGGAAGACCGAGTTACCGGAGTACGGTGATGCTGGAGGCAGACCGTTTCTGCCTTCAACATTGGAGATCGGCGTGTCGTTGATCTTCTTGATGGCGTAGGTGGAAAGCCCTTCATCAGCACCGTCCCAGGCGCCAGCGCCTTGAAGTCGGAGTTTGGTGTAGTAGACTTCGTAGTTCACGTCCTTCTCGAAACCGTAGTCGCGACCGTCCATCCATGCAATGTGGGTGTTGCCTTGGTTGTCCACGCCAATGGAGGGGTGGAAGGAGTAAGCGTCGTCAATCGTGACACGGGTGTCGTTGACGACGACCAAGTGTCCGTCAGCGCCAGCACCGGTGTCTTCGGTGTAGCCGCCGCCCGACGAGGAGTGGCCGGGCAGACCTGGCGTGAAACTTGGGTCGTTGTTCATCTTGGCGTAGGGGTCGAGAACGGACATGTAGATCTCACGGGAGTTGTTGGTGGAGATGTAGAACATGGCCTCAACGAGGAGGGCCATTTGGTTCGTACCGCTTCCCGAGGGGAACTCGTAGGCCTGACCACCAGCGTCGGTGTTGGCCAAGGTGTTGCCAGGGCAGTTTCGGGTTTGGGTCGAAACGATGCCGTTGGGGCACTGAACGAGGTCCATGAAGTGGGATTGGATGTTGCCTGCACCACCGTAGCCCTGTCCATAGAGGCCGACTGGAATCACGCCGGCAAGGAGACAGTTGTCGTGGGCTTCCTGGATGGCAGCTTTGTCATCGGCTTGTTGCGATGGGTCGCCGTCCTTGGGGCCTTCGTCGGACACGGGAATCACGATCTTCGTGGCGTTGGGGTTCCAGCGGTGGTCGGACTGGGTGGGCGGGTTGCCTGGCACGTTGCCGGCAGCGTCCTTCCAAGAGAGGCACGCCCAGTTGGACCCGGGGCCCCAGTCTTCACCGGAGTAGCCAGAGTAGGTGTTGCCGTTGTAGATGGTACCGGGCAACTTGCGAATACCGCCGGAGTCATCGCCGGGGGTTTGTCCAAGCGGTGTGGTTCGTGGGCCGGTGTTCTTGTTGTAGCCCTGACAGTTGCCGGAGCTGGCTGCACCGGGGAGGGTGTTCCCAAGACCGTAGATGGTCTCGTACACCGTCATATTGCCTTCTTCGAGCATGGGCTTGATGCCTTGGAAGTAGGGGCCGCTGGCAAAGTTGCCACCGTAAATCACGGTGCAAATGTCAGCCCATTCCGAGTACATCGAACCGGAGGTGTCGACGATGAAGGCTAACTCGACCTTGCCGCCACGGGTGTCGTCCCATGCGACCTGAACATAGTCGTTGGCGTCAACGACCACGTCGGGGTGGCCCTTGTGACCGATGATGGGCGTCAAGAGGGTGTCGTCAAAGAGAGTGACGATGGCGCCGGAGCCAATGTCAGGCTGAATCATGGAGTAGTAGATTTGGGGCTGGTTGAAGAAACGACCGAGTTCGTCGTAGTTGTCCTGCCAAACGATGTGAACATTGTTCTGGCTGTCGATGTCGAGGGCAGGCCAGTCGCGGTTCTGAGAGCGGCGAGAGATGATGGTGTCATCAATGGCCGTGATGGTTCCGTCGTCGGAAGCCATGCCGTCCATGGGCGCAGCCCACGGGGAGAGGGCCGTGTACATGATGGCGTGTTGGCCGGCTTTGTCGGCCCAAACGACGTGGATGCGGTCGTACTCGTCAACGGCGAGATCGGGGTGCCAAATCTTGTGGAGTCCGGAGTTGGTGATTTGGGTCGCATCGATCAGCGTTTCGCCACGGGGCGAAATCATCGAGTAGTACAGGTGGAGGTTGTTTCGCGTCCACACAACGTGCACGTTGCCGGAGCTGTCCGAGCCAACCGCTGCCTGCTGGTCGGATGACGTGCCGCCGTCCACAATTTGGATGGCTTCGGTGATCACAACGGTGCTGGCGCTGACCGACACGGAGGCGATCAACAAGGACGACATCACGGACAGGACCATGATGGATGCTAGGCTGATGGATTTCATTTTCTGACGCATAGGTATACCCCGGACTTCTCTGTTTTCTCGTGAATCTAATCATACTTAACCGCGCCCCCTATCGGTCATGTTTCGGGGGATTGCGCCACGAAAGCAATGGCGCTGACCGCCTCGCTCAGGACGATTGAAGAACGTGGGTTTTCAAGCCCATTCTGAAGGGTCAAAACCAGAGCCAAACGACATCTTCTCGTCGAACTCGATTTCCGCTGCGGGCCGGATGTCTTCTGGGACGGATTGGCCGTCGTTGGTGGGTTTGGATTTGGCCCAGTCATCCACGGGCCCGGGCTTACCGACACCAGGTCCGTAGGAGTACTTGATTTCGTGAATGAGAGCGAGTTTAGCCAACCAAAGTCGGCGAAGGCTGTTCATGAATTCGTGCTTGGTGAGGCCGTCAAACCAAATGGGGAGGCTGACGTTAAACGCTTGGAGAGGTCCAGGTTTTTTCTCACCGGCATGCCCCATGTGAATGACCCAATCAACGCCCGTACGAATGAGGTGAAGGCGGCTTTCATGGATCCATTCGGACCAGTCGCTGTCCTCATCGTCCATGTGGTCCTTCATCTCCTTCTGTTGGCCTTCATCGACCCGTGTCATGCTGGACACGGCGACGAGATCTCGCCCCTTGGGAACCACGATGGCGAACATGTGGCCTTGCTTGCCGCTGGGGTAGCGGACGAGAAAGTGAGCATGGGCTCTCGGGTCGTTTTGCGCCTTGGCCGAGAGTCGCTCCTCAGAAAGCCATTTTTTGAGGAGGTCGACGGTTTCGTCGGGCGTCATGCCTTACCCGATATTCTCATCCCGTTTGAATCAACCGTTCAGGAGGTTAATTCGTTGACCAAGCGCGCAAGTCGCGCTTTTTCTTCGCTGGGGAAACGGAACCGTGTCCACGCCTTCCTACTGTCCACCCAAACATCCCAAGCCGCTGCAAAGGATTTCCCGCTCGCCCAAAACACAGGGAAACACAGGATGTACACCAATGCTAATCCAACAACAGGTGAGCCACCACGCAATTCCAACCATCCCGCACTCCAGCCCAGAAGCGTCGCGAGGTCGCCTTGAACGAACCATACGATACCGGTCCAGAGGGCAGCGATGAACGGCCAAATCAGCAGCGAACCGAAGAAGGCGGCCAAGAATTGGTAGCTCGATCTCGCATCCAAGCCCTCGTCGGTCGAGTCACCCAGAAGGCGACCAAGAGTGATTTGAAGGCCGAGCGAGGTCACGGCAAACGGGAGAAGGGCCAGGAACGCTGCAACGGACAACAATGCCGAAGGCAAACGCCCCCAGCTTGCCTTTCTCAACACGCGACCGCCAGAGCCCAAATCCCGGCCGTCCAAGCCATGCATTTCGAGGAGTTCTGCAGCTTCGCTCGCCTGCTCAAATCGTGTACCGGTAATCGGCTCAGGTGGGAACGTACGTGTCCGCCCCGGCCATGTGTCACGAACCTCACGGGCTGCGTGAACCTCGTCCTGCCACGATGTCAGGCGTCGACCAGTTGCAACTGCCTCGGCGTGTGCGGTCAGGTGGACGGCGCGATGCTCCTGCCACGATGCTGCCTCGGGTGTCATCGGCGGGAGACGTGCCTGGAGCTCGTCTCGAAGGTGATGTACCGTTTCTGCCGGAGGTTCAATCCACCCGCCCTCGCTCACCGCGGCGACCATCTCGTCAGGGAGCATGTCATCCGTCAGTTGAATGGGGTCGCCAAATTCGATGTACTGGTCGGTGCGAAACAGTTCTCGCCGACGGAAATGAAGTCCGACCGGAACCATATGAGGAAGCGGGAGGTCATTCGCTTTCGCCAGAGCAGCGGCTGCCAGCACTGTTCTGGCGGGCCCGGTCTTGAAACGAACCATGTGTGAGAGGCTGTGGCTCGTGCCCTCCGGAAACAACACGCATCCGAAACCGTGTGCAATCCCGTTGGCCAGGGCCAGCAAGGAACGCCCGTTGAGATGCATGGCTTCTTCCTCGGTGCACCCGCCCCGCAACAGTTCCGCCTTGCGCACAACCGGTTGGACCGCCAACTTCCGAGTCCACCACCCGAGAAGGGGGCGAGTGACGAGATCGTGGCGAGCCCCGACGACAAACTCCTTCGGGTGTTGGAGGAAGATGGCGAGCGGGTCCATCAGTCCGTTCGTGTGCCACCCGCAACACATGGCACCGGAGCCGCGCGTTGATTGAGGTACGAGGGTCGTAGAGGATGTGGTTCGAAATTGAACGCTGGACACTCGCCTGCACATCCAGAATGCAAGTTTGGTCCAGATGAACGATCCTGGAACAGAAGCATCGTAGGTGGGCAACGGAGCGGAGAGGAGTTTGTCGATTTGCAGGTTTTCAGCCGAAGCGGAAAGAACAGGAACGGCGTTGGGGTCCAGTGCAAGTTCAATTTCACCCGACGGGTCGTACGCCGCCATCATGCTCCCTCGCGAAGTGCCGTGGCGAGCGAACCAAGGCTTCCATGGTCAGGTTCAGCGATGGGCGTAGCCGGCCACATGGCCATCAGGGTACCACCGCCGTCTCCCGATGTTCGAGGGAGGACATGGACGTGAACGTGAGGAACCTCTTGGCCAGCGAGCGGGCCGTCGTGCAGGCATACGGTGAAATCTGTGGTTGAAAATTGCCGCCCGAGGCGTTGTTGCACTTCGGCCACACCGTCCATGAGGCTTGACCGCTCATCTTGGGTCAACGCTGCCAGGCGCTGCACCGGACGGGTTGGAATGACGAGCGTGTGACCTTCCCGTCGCGGGAAAATGTCGAGAAAGGCATACCACCCATCACCTTTGGCGACTTCATGGGATGGAATCTCACCCGAAAGAATGTGCTCAAAGAGCGTGGTCATACCGTAGGCTGCAGGGCCGATGTCTTTGTTCATTGTGGAGGGAGGACCCAGTGGCCGCCCGCTCCCTTCTTGATGGCCAAGGTACCAACCGAGCCCTCATGGTCCACCGTGATGTGATGAAGGAAATCGTCGTTGGCGGCAGGGAAATCTTCTCTGGCGAACGAACCACGCGTCTCTTCTCGTGCCAAACCGCTCTGCAACGAAGCGGTGACCAAACGGACAGCGGCTTGGGTTCGCAATACCTCGAGAAGGTTGGTGTTCGCAATCAGAGAGTGCTGGTCGAGGTAAAGGGATTCGGCCGTGATGCCGATCTGCTCCAGTTTTGACAGAAGGCCCCTCATGCTGTCAGCGGTGAACGTTGTTGTGCCAGCGAGCGCTGCCTGAAGGTTGGCGTTGACCGTACCGCAACGCACCACGTGGGTCGCATCGCCGCTCTCCATCATGGCCGAAAGGTCGGCTTCAGCATCTTGAATCGCCGATTCAAGCCCGGAGGCCGTGCTGAACTTGCGGCCACCCACCCATTCGCCTGCATGCCGGCCTGCGGCGGTACCCGAAGTCAGCGCGTCGAGAAGTCGATTGCCGCTCAAGGCTGCAGCACCATGAAGGCCGGTGCACGACGCGCCACCTGCAGCGTAAAGACCGGTGAACCAGCGGGCCCACGTGCCGACCACGCAGCGACCGTTTCCGTCAACGGGCAACCCACCAATGGTGTGGCCCACAACGGGTCCAAGAGGAACGGTTTGTCGGTTCATGTCAATGCCCGTGCGTTGCTTCACGAGGCGGAACAAGGAGCCCCACCAGGCTGCACTTTGACCCATGTTGCGGGCATCGAGCACCGGTTGAACGGCAGCGTTGATGGCTTGGGTCATGGCGAGTGAAGATGATTCGTCCGCTTCGATGGCGGCGCCGGACGCTTCGTGGAGTTTCGCTCCGTCGAGGAGCAGACCGGTAGGCAAGAACACGTTGGTTCCCTTGATGGTCAGCGGGTGGTGCGTCATGAATTCCATGTCGCGAAGCGCAACGCCTGCTCGGAAGGCCATGTCCATACCAAGGCCAACCACACCGGAAGAAAAGGCGCCTTCGAACCCTTCGTCAGCGATGATGAGAGCTTTGCATTGGAGGCCGATGACCCGGCCGTTGACCATGTCAAGTGCGACCAATCCCTCGACCGATTGCTTGGTGTGAACGAGAGAAAGAGGAACTTGGTCGCCGCGGCGGATGACGCCGTGGCGCATGCACTGTTCTTCGCCGACTTGTTGAATGGCCAGTGCCGTAGCGCTCCCTGCATCCGTGGTTCGAGGTTGTTGATGACCTGCACCCTTTCGCACGATGGGGAGGCCCTGTTGATCTCGGCGGAAGTTGACGCCGCGCCGCTCGAGCAAGTCAACGTGCTTGATGGCGCCGGCCGTCGTTTCAGCGACCACATCTTGGTCGCACAGGAACGCCCCGCAACGGATGGTGTCTTCGCGATGGCTTCGGTTGTTGGCTTCCTGGAGCGGTGCGGATAGCCCCTCCAACGCCGCCATCCCAGGAGTGCCCAAACCGGTTGAAGACATCATCAAGGTGCTCGCGCCCGATTTGGCTGCTTCGGCGGCGGCGTGCAATGCGGCGGGTCCGTCGCCGAGGACAATAACATCCCATGCTTCCATTCTCAAACTCCCCCGTTCTCGCCGAAGTGGAGGACTGCCATAAGGTGCGCGCTTCCACCATCAGCGCAGCAGGGCCAACATTCAGTGGACTGCGTTCCATTCAGACTTTCGGAAGTGGACGACTTGCCCACGAACGCGCCCGCTCCAAACGTCGGTTTTTGCTTCGAACCTGGAAGCCAGAGGCTCGCTTTACGGTGGTTCGCAGAACACGGGATTCGATGACGACGCCTTCCTCGTCGCGTAGGATGACCTGCACGTAGCGGTCCACTTGATCGCGCTCGGGCCACGCGACGCCCAGCCACAACACGATGCCTTGTTGGAGGTAGCGTGGTACCCAATCAAGGGCATCGTCCTCGCCCTCGGCGTTCAAACTCACCGCTTTCCTTGGTGGCGGGCATGCCTGGAGTTCAAACCGGTGGTCACGAGCGAAGGGTTCACCGCCGGGGCAGACCACTTCGATCCTCGCCACAGCGTGCTCAAACGTCTGGTTGTTCAAGGCAATGAAGAGGTGGCCCGTGCCGTCTTCGCATTCAGGATCGAGGGCCACGTCCATGCGCCAAGGCGAACGAAGCATGCTTGGGGTGCCCGAAAGCAAATCCAATTGAAGCCGTTCAAGCAACCGGAACGCGCTGGGTTGCCACACCCGTGCGTGGGCCAACAAACGTTGAAGCGAACGCCAATTGAACTTCGCATCCTCATCAAGTAAGACGTCCCGAATAGCATCAGGTCGAATGAACTCGCTCAGTTCACCCATGGCGATGCTGTCGCTCAAATCTCCCTTGGCGTGGAGGTGAAGGATGTAGAGGACACGTTCCCACGATTGGTCTTTGTCGTATCCGGGCAGAATGCTCGCGCGGAATTCATTCAGCCATGTACGCCAATCAAGGTGGAGATCGGGGTCCAAGTGGAGCACGATCAGTTCGCCCAGAATAGAGCCCAACTGCGTCGGATGGTGGGTCGGGGCGTGATGGACCAAACATGGCATGTGGTCGCCTTGCTGACGAACAGCGTCGCTGGTGAAGAAGGAATGGAACGTATGGGCAAACCCAAACGTCATTGAGATGAGGACGGAAAGGTACCACACGAGGGTTGATTCGCTGATCACCGTCGCCAGTCCGAGCAAAAACACCGAGGTCAAAGCGAGCAGGCTGTTCAGAATGTTGTGCCGGCGGACATCGGTCAGGCCTTCCAAAATTCGATCCATGCCCGGTTGAGAGCGCAACGAGAGTTTCCCACCGGTGGTCTCATCATCGATTTCACGAAGTGAAATTCGAGCTTGAATCGACTGCCACATCGCTTCGCCGGCAAGCAAGGGCGGCACGGTCGTGACGAGGAGCGGGATCAACCAGAACAGCATCACGTACCCCGGATTGGGCGGCGTCAGGCTGGGGAGTGTGATGGACAACAGCGCCATGATGGCGACGCTGGCGCCGAACAGTTGCCGTACCACCAAGGTCGCTGGATGCCGAGCCACTACGCCAAAGCGCATTCGAAGGGACTCTTGTTGCTGCCATTTTTCCATGGTACGCTCAAGCGGATTTTCGGTTCGGGCGAAGCCGTGACCGTACGGATCGGGGAGATTACTTCCCGCCTCGACATCGTCCGCCATGCCAACCCCGACCTTGTGTAAAGCGGCCTGATTTTTGGCTCTTGTCCAAATTCGTGGCGGGCGTGGCAGGATTCGAACCCGCGATCTCCGGCTTAGGAGGCCGGTGCATTATCCAGCTGTGCTACACGCCCAATAACGGCTGATGTGCGACCTTTCAAGACGGTTGCGCTGTGGGTGAACGCAAATGCTGGTCGCCAATTTCAGATATGCTGTGAAGGAGTTCTTCGAGCTGAATGCGTTGTTGTGCCGAGCGCTGGAGGCGCATGTCGCAAGCAGAGATCGCGTCCAACAGGGCCGCGAGCAGATCGTCCGGATAGTGGGTCCGGCCTGCGACGAGGAAATGGTGGAGACGATCCACCACGCCACGTCCGTCCAAGTCGTGGGAGGCCATCATCTGGTCCAATGCCCCCATGGCGCCCTTCAAAACCCGGGTGTTTTTCTCGCCCTGACGTTCCCATTTCCAATCGTGAACGCGCCCACGGAGGGCTTCTTCCATGACCAATTGCACTTCGCGTCGGCTGCTGTTCGCCATCAACAGTTGGATGTTTTTTCGCTCACCTAGCAGGTTCCTCTGTGCCAACAACTGAAGCGTAAAAATCGATTTTCTGAGGTTGCCGCTCGCCACGTGGGCGATGTCGCCCAAGACACCGGACGCAGGCACCAGTTGTTCCTCGGTGGCGATGGCTTCCAAACGCTGTTCAATCATCAAACGAGTGAGGGAAGGCATCCGAACGTGTTGGGTTCGACTGCGAAGGGCTTCAATGATCCGTGATGGTGTGTGGGTGGTGAAGAGGAAACGCGCGCTTCGGCTGCTCTCCTCCATCATGCGACGCAGGTAAGATTGTCGAGCATGACCGAGATAGTCAGCATCCTCGATGATGATGATGCGGGAGACGGCGGCAAGGGTC
>CAXRAL010000023.1:0-24808 GCA_964228815.1 Candidatus Poseidoniaceae archaeon | reverse complement strand
GATCATGAGTTTACCGCCTCCGTCCCTTGAGCCAAGCACCGCCAAGGTGGGCTTGGAGGTATCCAATGTCAGTTCCTTGAGCATCGTGGTCATGGATTTGAGGTCGCCATCAATCTCCATCACAACCACACGTACACCGTCAACCTCGGTTGACGCATCACCGCCCCCCGATGTTCGGAGACGAACGATTTCAGATTCAAGTTGCTCAATCAATTTGCGCTGTTCTTTCCATTCTTTGAAAAAGCGAGCGGCTGCCTTCGGCAAATCATCGCCGTGCACACCAAACACCTCGCTTGAGGCACGAACGAGCGCATCTTGTGAACGAGCGTACTTGAGGGCTGCTTCACCCGCAACGATGTGGAGACGTTCCACCCCGTCTTGAACGGCAGAGGAGCGAACGATTCGGATGGACCCAATTTGGCCTGGCTCGTCGTGATGCGTACCACCGCAGGCTTGGATATCGTGCTCGGCTATTTTCAGGATGCGAATTGAATCGCCCTTTGGCGCACCGCCCTGATAGAGGTCAAACCCGTGAATCAAGTCTGCATCTTTTCGATTGAGCTCGGTTTTTTCCGTGTGGCGAACGTCCGCCAACACCGCATTGGCCATGTCTTCCATGGTGTCCAAATCGGCCCGTGTGAGCCGGTGGAAATGTGTGATATCAAGGCGACCGCTCTCGACAGAGAGGTGGGAACCCGCCTGGAAGATGTGAGGCCCTAACAGGCGACGCGCAGCTCCACCAACGATGTGGACCGCCGTGTGATGGTCCATGAGTTGCTTCCTTCGATTCCAGTCAAGGAAACCTTGGACGGGTGCCTCAACGTCAACGATTTGGTCGGTGAAGTGAACGATGACATCGCCAACTTTCTGCGTGTCGAGCACGTTGGCGGTGGTGGCGGCTTGGGCCAAGGTGCCATGGTCGGCTTCTTGGCCTCCACCCTCGGGATAGAACAGCGTAGCATCAAGCACCACGGCATGGGTTGAGCCTTCTGGGCCCTGCCCTTCAGCGGGCAAGCAAGCGAGGACGTGTGCGTTGAAGGATGGCTGATACACATCATCGTAGTAGAGTGCGGTTGTGGCCGGAAGGGAAGCGACATCAAGCGAACTAACGGCCTTGGCATCTGCACTTGCAGCTTCTTTCGCTAAACGAGCATGCCGTTCAGCCATTTCAGCAGAGAACCCGGTACGCAGGGTGACATGGTGCCAACCTGCGTTGCGAGCCAGCGTGATGGCCATATCGGGCGCAAGACCGTGAGAATCGTTCATGGTGAACAGGTGTTCGTCGGGAATGAGATCGCTGTCCTTCGGAACGGATTTAAGTTGGGTTTGGATGACGTTCGTGCCTTTTCGCAACATCTCTGCGTACCGTTCCTCTTCCAAGGCCAGGATGGTGAGCAGACCAGCCTCGGTCTGTTTGTTGAGATGGCCACCCAAATTGATGTCGAGATGATGTTGGGCAAGGTCCGGAAGGGATACATCAATGCCGAGCTCGTCTCGCATGCGAAGGACCCTTCGTGCAAGCATACGTGCGAGGTAGCCCGCCTTTGCATTCGAAGGAACAAGACCATCGCCGAGCATATTGCACAGGGCGTGAAGGTGGTCGGGAATGGCATAGATGTTGGCCAGTGGCTCGGTTACGGACGAGAATTGTTCGGCCGTCAATTCAACGCCGCGTTCCTTGAGTTTGGACAAAAACAGGTTAACCAGTTGGTCACCGTCAACCCCTGCTTCGATGTTCATGATGCCGTTCAAGCGAGACATTTCACCGAGCAGCCCGTCCAAGTCGAGCGATGGCCAACGGCTGGTAACCTGGTCAAAGCCAGCGAGTTCCTTCAGCCAGTCAACGGTTTCCGGATAGATGGCTTCGTAAATGGTCGGGGTTCCAGCGGCGGCCCAACAAAAGCGCTCCAAGCCGTAGCCGGTGTCGATGATTTGCAGTGGCATGGTTCGGTAGGTGTCACCTTTGAGTTCGACATCCCCGTCGGGATGCTCCTCCATGTCCATGAAGACGAGGGTGGCGAGTTCAAGTCCACCCACAATGACTTCGACGGCGGCTCCTGCGTTGCCACCGCCGCACCAAGGGTTCTCCACATAGGTGACTTCACTCGCGTCAATCCCAAAGGTCTCGGTCAGCATTCGATGGCAGTGTTCGACGCATGCTTCCATCCAGTAAATTTCCAGCCCTTCATCTGGGCGATTAAACACGTGGTGGGCCATCATTTCAAATGTGGTGAGATGACGACCAGAACGACCCACAGCGTCGACGTCGGTCAATCGAATGCAAGGCTGCGAGACGGTCAGTGGATTGGCGGGCGGGTCAACCGATCCCGAGGTCACATGCGGTTGAAAATCAGCGATGGAAGCAATGGTGAGGTGAATGTCATCACGCCAGCGAGCCAGCACCGGATAGGGGTCAATACGGGTGTGGTCAGCCGCCTCGAAAAAGCCAAGGAAGGCTTCACGCATAGCGTCTTTGAGGGCTTTTCCACGCTGGTCAAAGCCGGCGATCAGCGGAGCGCCGATGAACGTGTACTCGTCTTCAGAGGTATCACCGCATGTGTCTCGCTCATCTTCGGTGGTCCAAAACCAAAGGTCGGTGACCCGGCATTGCTTGCGAACGTAGCCGTTCTCGCGAAACACAGCAAGGTCAATGGGAGGTAGGGACATTAAATCATCTCCACAAGGTGAACAGTCCGTCCAAGCGAAACCCCCCCTTCAAGGCTATGTTCCCGAAGACCGTGAATCATCAGCAAAAAGTCTCAAATCCAATACCCGAGAGCCCACACCATGGAAGATGCATGGCGCAAGCACCTCGTTGACGAGGGTGACGGCACCATGCGCATCAAGGCTCACGGGATGATGAAGACCGACGCCCGCTTGGTCACAGATGCAACCCACATGAAACGTCACGCCGATGACAGGGGACCTGAACAACTCGTCAACACGGCAGCGCTCCCAGGTATCGTTGGGGAAGCATGGGCCATGGCCGACTGGCATTACGGGTACGGCTTCCCCATCGGCGGCGTCGTCGCCACCGACACCGAGGCTGGCCAGCTTGGCGGTGCTGTATCGCCTGGAGGGGTGGGCTTCGACATCAATTGTGGTGTGCGCTTTCTCGCCCTTGAAGCTACGGCCGAGGACATTCCAAACCTCAAGAAACTCGCAGGACGGTTAGCGGGGAGGATCCCTGCCGGAGGCTCCGGAAAGGGTGGCGTTGACATCGGTCACCAAGATCTCAACGAACTGCTTCAACGAGGTGCGCATGCTGCCGTTGATTTGGGTTATGGACTTCACGAAGACTTGAGCCATCTTGAATCGCAAGGCCTCCTTGAAACAGAGGAAGCCAATTTGTCTCAGCGTGCGCGTGAGCGTGGGCTGCGTTCACTCGGAACGCTTGGAAGTGGAAACCACTTTCTTGAACTGCAAACCGTAGGGAACGTGGTTGATGAACAGACGGCAAAGGCATGGGGGCTGTTTGAGGACCAAGTCGTCGCCATGATTCACTCGGGGAGTCGAGGACTCGGCCATCAGGTTTGCACGGACCATGTTCGGCGACTTGAGGCAGGCTACAAGCTCCAAGAAGGCGTTTGGCACAACGAGCAATGGGGATACGAACTCCCCGACCGGCAGCTGGCAGCCGCACCCGTCCATTCACCGGAGGGGCAAGCCTACCTCGATTCGATGAACGCCGCTGCAAACTTCGCTTTTGCCAACAGAGCCGTCTTGGCTGAACGCTTGCGGACCGTTCTCCGGTTGGAGATGGGTGTTGACGGAGAAGCGAGGACGCTGTACGATGTTGCACACAACATCGCCAAAATGGAGACGCACGTTATTCACGGACGTTCGTGCTCGTGTTGTGTTCATCGAAAAGGCGCCACACGAGCGTTTGGAGGTGACCATGCCGACATTGGAAGCCAATTTGCGACGACAGGTCAACCGGTCATCGTCCCCGGCGACATGGGCAACGGTTCATGGCTGATGGCTGGTGCATTGAAAGGGAGCAACGCAGCCTTCGGTTCATCTTGCCATGGAGCTGGAAGAGCGCTCTCACGAAGCCAAGCCAAGAAAACCCAAGATGGAAAGGCACTGAAGCGGATGTTGGAAGAGCGAGGCGTTCGAGTCCATGCCTCAACGCCGAACGTGCTTTCGGAAGAGGCACCGGATGCCTACAAGGACGTGGACGAAGTCATCGCATTGACAGCAAATGCAGGGCTCGCTCGGCCCGTAGCTCGAATGAATCCGCTCGCTGTGATCAAAGGATGATCACATGCAAACTTGCATCATACCTTGACCCGGAAGGGTGGGTGCGGCGCCGCTGTGAACGCCGTCGGGTTCCTCGACAATCACGCTCAACAGCGTGTTGACCAATTCTTTCAGTTCGTTGACCTGGTGCTGGAGTTCCTTCACCCGTCGTTGCATGTCCTCTGTTTGTTGCTTACGCTCCATGTGCATCCCATCTGAGAAGTTGCCTTCTCATGGCGAGATTTTGAAAATCACCTCTTATACATTGAGGTAAAGATAGGGCAAACAACGCCGTTCACTGAGGGTTGAACGAAGCGGAGGGTGGAGCCACCGGCGAGATTTGAACTCGCGACCTCCTCATTACCAATGAGGTGCTATACCCCTAAGCCACGGTGGCAGTGGTCCGCCCACCGGACAAATGGATATAATCGCTTCGTGAATTGGACATCACCCGATGGCTCGGAACACCTTCCAACTCCCTGCATTGGCTCCTCCGCTCAACGTGTAGGGCGTATCCTGCTCGTTGACCAGAACCCATGCCTCGCCGGGCGTGTAGTCTTCACCGGGTGCGACGAGCATCAACCCAGCGCAATCAGGATGTGATTCAATGAAATCATCCACGAGAGGTGCGCTTCGCCAATAACCCTCAATCCCGCGTTCACCTGTTAGGTCGACGTTGGATTTGATGACGTAGAGGTGGTGCATCGCCAGTGTTTCCGGGGCGACCATGACGAAACACGTTTCATCCTCTTCCATGGAATCCGCCATCCACGCACCCGCATCATCCGACCACAATTGCTGGCCGTAGAAGGAAACAAACAGGGTCAGTGGGAGCAAGACAAGCAAACCCAACGTGATCCGCGTGTTCTCGTGTTGTGCGACTTCACGTTGTGCTTCGTCGGTGGGCCACGACAAGAGAAACACGAGAGGAAGCAAAACGGCGGTAGCGTACCTCCCGTTATTGCCGAGAATCAGCATGGTCTCGAGCAAGGAACGTCCCCAAAGTTGGGATTCCAGCGTCCAAAGCGCCCCAATGTATGTTGCGATTCCAGTCAAGAGCACAGCGATGTACGAGGCCAGCATGGTTGGACCCGCTCCACGCAAACCGGACAACGATGACCACCGAACCGAGAGGAGAGGCCAAAGCACAAAACCAACCAAAAGGAACAGGGCAACCGAATGAATAAGCGCCACGGTTGTTGCAAAGACGAAACCAACAGGATGTTGACCGATGATGGCAAACGTACCGGTATCCGCCATGGATCCCACGGCCATCACGCCGATGAAGACGAGCAGGGCACACGAGCTTGCCATTTTCCACGGGTGCACCAACCATGCACCAAAGGAACCTGCTGACTTCTCTTCCACGACCACCCACCCGACACCCACTGCAACGGTCAGGAGAAAAGCGCCGATGCTGGCGATTGGACTGAACCCTTTCCATCCCAACACAAGCATCACGGAGGCGGCCATCATCACGACATGAAGCAGACGTTGAGGGCGTTCCTCACCTTGATTGAAGAGAAATCCCACTGTTCCGAATCCGGCCACCAAGGCCAGAACCCCTTCGTCGTAGCCACGTGCAGACACAAACAAGAAAATTGGACTGAAGAGGATCAAGGCTGGCTTCATGGGGTCGAACGGTTGGGAAGGGCCCGCCCATCGCGGCGAAAGCCCCGCCAAGCAAGCCACACAGAGGACACCAAAAAAAGCCGTGAATTTTGCAGCAAGTTCTGATTCAAACCAAGGTGCGATGTAGCCATCGTACACCTGTTCATTCGTGGGAGCCTGTTCAGAACTGTCAGCGATTCTCAGTTTACCCCAGGCCAAATCCTGCCCATCGTGCTGCTCGTCCATGGCGGCGTTCAAGCGAACATGTGCATCGAGACCGAGATCACTGTTGGCCATGGCAACGACGTGAAGGAAGATGGCCAAGGCCATGAGCACAAACCAGCGCTTTCGGCTAACCTGGTCGTCGTCCACGCATGTTGCTGTGTCGTCCCAATCATGGAGGTTGTGGTGGTGAAAGGATGTGGCGCCGAGAGAGAGATTTGAACTCCCGAGGGAACGGGCCCACGCGATTTCCAGTCGCGCGCACTACCAGGCTATGCGATCTCGGCTCTAACCTTCGCGACCCCCCTTTCTCGTTTAACCATCACCCTCCAAAACCAAGCCGCTCAGTGCGGGGAGCGAAAGGACTCAAAGGGGCGACCTCCAGCCCTCTACCATGGCCGGGGAGGGAGGTGCAGAGGCGAGCGCTGCAACCCACGAGACCACCCTTCCATTTCGCATGGCGGACATGACCCTTCAATCTCCCCTTCCTGCCCATCTGCCGATGGCAGAAGCCATCAACACGGTCAGAAAAGAGTGGATGTTTCACTGGAAATTACTCAGGGTCGAATGGACAAAAAACCACCTCATCGCCATCGGATTTGGATTGGTCGCCTTCGCTTTAGGATCGGTCTCAACAGAACTCTGGACCGGAGGAGACGCAAAGATTTCCGGTGTTGACGGCGTCCTCGCCATTGATGGATTTCATTTCTTTCAAATGCTGATTTCGCTCATTTGTTGGGGTTGGTTCGCTTATCAGGCTTGGGTGCTGTTTCCCGTCATGAGAATTCACGCCATCTCCCTGTTAGTGATGTGGAACGGCATGGTATGGGCTCAGGTGTTCTTCTTCCGGACCAATCCAAGTTTTCCTCTCGGCCTTGACCTCGCCGGCATGATGGAAGGGACGCTGATTCTTCTCGTCGTGTTTTTCTTCCTGTTTTTCTTCTGGAAAGCCGTGGTTGAAACACGGGATTTGCACGTTGAAGTGAATCATTTGCACGAAGATGTTCGCGTCATGGAAGAAGCACTTGCAGAGCATTCCCTCCGAGGTTGGACCACCATGCTGGCATGCTGGGTGTTCCTCATCATCTTCTCATCGTGGGCCGGTCTTCGACATGTTGCAACTTACGGCGACAACAGCATTGGCTTCCTCGCGCTCCATCTCATCACCGGCCTTCCTGCCATCCCTCTCCTGATCTTTGTTCTCTGGTATCCACAACGAATGTTGGGTAACCAAGCCAGCGTTCGTACCCGAGCTGCGGTTGATGCATCGTTGGAGATGTCGGGGGCATCGCCTGTGCGGGTGAAAACCATCGCTGCGTGCCCCGAATGCAATGCACCATCGCCCCTCTCGCTCAACGATAAAGGCGAATTGACACACCCTTGCCAATCACCCGGGTGTGGAACCAGCGTCGTTGTCGGTGGTTCATGCACGGCTTGTGATGCGGCTATGCCAAGTCGAATTGCGTGTTCTGCGTGTGGCGTCAACGCCCCAGCCCTTGATTACATGCCAGACCAGGAAGCGTGGTAAGATGTTCAGCCAACACCGTGAAGATTTCCCAACGCTTAGTGGAGAGCACCCCCCGGCTTACCTTGACAACGCATGCGTGACGCTCAAGCCACAATCCGTCATTGACACCATCCACCGCTATTACACCGAAACACCGGGATGTGGCGGAAGGTCTGTCCATCGTTATGGAACAGCCGTATCAAAATCCGTTGCAGATTCAAGAAACAAATTGAGTCAATTCCTCAACGCTGGAACGCCCAACGAAATTGTGTTCACACGGAATGCCACCCATTCCATCAACCAAATCGCTCATGGACTCTCGTGGGAAAAAGGCGATGTCGTTTTGACTTCAGACCGTGAACACAATTCAAACCTCGTCCCATGGCTTCAACTCGAACAGGAACAAGGCATCGACCACCGCGTTGTGGCCAGTCACCCTGACAACACCTTCGACATGGAAGCCTTTGAAGCCGCATGCGCAGAAGCAGGAAGCAACCTCAAAATGGTGGCCATGAGCCATGTCGGTAATCTCGACGGCATCGAAATTCCCATTGCTGAAATCACCAAAGTTGCTCACGATCACGGCGCTCTCGTGGCGGTTGACGGTGCCCAATCGACGCCGCACATGAACGTGGACGTGCAGGCGCTGGACATCGATTTCCTGTCGTTTTCTATTCACAAAATGTGCGGACCATCTGGAATGGGGGGGTTGTGGGGCCGCTACGAACTGCTTGAGAACCTCCGAACCATCCAATCCGGTGGACAAACCGTTCAGACATCATCGTACACCGAAGCCACGTGGGCAGCACCCCCTGCGCGATTTGAAGGTGGACTGGGCAACTTCTCCGGAATGATGGCCACCGGTGCCGCCATCGACTATTTGTCACAACTCGACATGAACGCAGTGCACGAGCATGAGATTGCCTTGAACCGCATCATGACGCAAGGCGTCAAGGATTTGCCGGGTCTTTCCATCATCGGTCCAGAAGACGCTTCAAAACGCGGCGGCATTTGCTCCATTCTCATGGACAACTTGCCGGCTCATGACGTCGCTTTGCTCTTGGATGAAGCAGCAGGCGTCATGGTCCGCAGCGGCCAACACTGCGTCCACTCATGGTTTGCTGACCGTGGCCATCCACAAGGCTCGCTCAGAGCATCGGCCTACCTTTACAACAACGAAGAAGACGTGCGAAGGTTCGTTGATACACTGACTGAAATAGTTCACACGCTGAGTTGATTCCATGGAACCGGTTGACGGGCTCAACGCTTCCATTGAAGAACAGACCAAATTTTGGTCCGCACCGCCACCCTACCAAGCGGAAATTGACCATGAGGGGTCGGACATCAGGGCCATCAAACTCGTCGTGAGCATCACCCTCGGCATCACCCTTGTCCTCGCCGCTGGATACCTGGGAGCGGTGCTCTTGAGCGATGGTGCCATCTTGCTGCGGCCGAGTGAGGTCGCTCTCGAACGACACGCCACCTACCACGAATTGGTCCAACCGGCACCTGAGACCCTAACGGGCAACGGTGTTGTGGCGTGCATCGTCGATTCAGGGATTGCTCTTGACCACACGGACTTTGAGAGCGTCAACCTTGTGGGTTGGAAGGATTTCATCAATGGAAACAGCGACCCCTACGACGACCACGGACACGGGACATCCATGGCTGGGTTGTTGGTGGCCAACGGTTGGCTCAAAGGCATGGCGAAAGAGGTGGATCTCTTGGTGGCGAAAGCACTGGGTTCGGATGGAAGCGGCAGCGACACCCTCGTCGCTGATGCTGTTGATTGGTGCGTCGAAAACGGGGCTGATGTCATCTCACTGTCGCTGGGTGGAGCCCCAAACATCCTTCCGTTCTCCATCGGTTCAGGGCGAACTTCAGGCGATGCGGCCAACGATGCCATCGATGCTGGCGTGTACGTTGTTGCAGCCGCTGGAAATGACGGCGAGGATGACGACGGTGATGTGGCCCACCCATCAAGCGAAGCAGGTGTGATTTCCGTGGGCGGTGTGACCATCAAAGGGACCCACTGGTCCGGTTCTTCGAAGGGCGACAACAACGGCCGGCTCCTCCCGCTCCCCATCTTGATGCCGAGAGGGGACCCGAACAAGAAACCCGAAGTGGTGGCACCTGCAGAAGGCGTGCCGGTCCTCACAGAGGACGGCGGTTGGGGAATCGCCGACGGCACCAGCGCTGCCACGGTCTATGTTACGGGTGCTCTGTGCCTTCTCCTTGAAGAAAAACCTGAATTAAAGCCCGAGGCATCAAACGGTGCCGATACCGTTGACACGGTCAAGCGTTGGCTCATGGACAGTGCTGTGCCGGAAGAAGGACAAACCACCCACGATGATTACTATGGTTACGGTTTGCTCAATGTGTCTGGGCTCATTGACCTCGCCACTCAGGCATGAGGAAGCCAGGCGACGAGCGTGCCTCCGAAGAGCGGCATGAAAGCAACGTGATGGGTTGACTGTGTTTCTCCGACGAGTTCAATCCAACGATTGAAGCCGTTCACCATCGCCATGCCTTCAACATCGTCTTCTGCGACGTCCCCGGTTGGCATGTCTGGTTCGACGGTGAACAGGACGCCGTTGTCATTGAGCAACGAGAGGTAGGTCGCCACGAGGCTCGCCCGTACGGGTGATGGCCCGTCGATCACAATCACATCGTACCCTGATTCAAACGGTGTTTGCGACAATTCGGTACCGGTGGCTGATGCCAACGCCCATGCTTGGTGTTCGGCGGCGAGTTGTTCTGGTTCACCCACCACGACCGAAGCCCAAGACATGGCCTCGTAGCGCTGCAAAAGGCGCTGCAAGATGACGGCAAATTTGCCACCCTGCTCGACCAACGTCAGCGCTGTCGGTGTTCGTTCCTTTCGCTCGAATTCATCAAGCAACCAAGCCGTTCGATGTCCAATGCTGGCGCCCACTTCAAGGACCCGAGCAGGACCAAGTCGACCAACGGCATCCCGTAATCGACGGAGAACGGAGATGGACCAGGTTGAGAGGCCCATGTGTTGGAGTTGTTCGTGGATGTTGGCAGCGATGAGGGGCTCGTCCTGAGGTTGATTCCCATCTTTGGAGAGAAGGAAGGCGAGGACATCACCCCGCTCAAGCCCATCCATCTCATCCGCCATGGGACATCGTCCCCCACCCACAACATCAAGGCTTGCACACCAACCAAGTCGGAGGGTTCAAACCAAGTGGGTTCAGCGCAACCAACGAGGGAGTCCCATGGACGATGACGAAGTGTGGGAGGAAGAGGAAATCCTCGACAATGCCACCCACTGCCCCTCGTGTGAAGAAATGACCGCCCACGACATCCTTCACGAGAAAAAAGTCGGCGACGGTGCGGATTTCAAAGTCCGTTGCACCGAATGTGAACACGTGCACACCGTCGTGTTTCGACCGCCTCCGCCAACCAACATCCCCTTCATCCTCACCGATGGACCGCAGTCCAACCGCGTGGTCTTGGTGGTCGATGCTGACGAAGAGTTCGTCGTCGGCGATGTGTTCGAAGAAGACGAGATGCTGTGGCGCATCCACCAAATTGAGCTCCGAACTGGACAACACACTTCAGGAGCAACAGCCGCCAACATCGCACGAATCACGGCCCTTCGGACCGATATGGTTCGAGTGAAATTGACCCTGACAAGGGGAGAAGATTCCACGGCAGATGTTCTCGTCGTTCCTCAAGAGACCACCTTCACCGGCTCTCATCTCATGGAGCACAACGGGGAAACTTGGCGCATTCGTGCCATCCACACCGGCGCCGGTCGCACGATGCGAGGCACTGTGCAAGCCCCCGACATCAAGCGAATGTACCTTCATGAACCGCCCAAAGGAGAACACTTCGCTCCTCGAACACCACGCGAACGTCGTCAGGCCTGGAAAGAAGGTCGGTTGGGTTTCAATCCCAATCCAGAACGACCCAAAGAACATGTCAAGAAAGGCGTGAACCCGAACGCCAATCGAGGTCGTTCGAAAAAGAAGAAGCGTAAGTGATCACGGTCGGTTGGTCCAAGGAAGCAAGAACGCCTTGGCCACCTGAGTGCCAATCGTTGGGTTCTCTTTGAGACGCCGAATGCTGTATTCGTACCACTTTTCTCCGTAAGGAATGTACACGCGGGTTCGGTGGCCTTCACTCAACAAACGACGGCGAAGCGGTCCTCGGACGCCAAGAAGCATTTGGAATTCATATCCGGGGCCTTTGTGATGCCGGGCTGGGGCTGCATTGGTGCGAGGGTCATTGACACCTGGACCCATGCCGTGGGACGAGAGGGCAGAGAGTGCGTAATCGATGACCGGCTGGTCATGGCTGGCAATTCCAACATACGCACCTGCATCCAACATTCGGTCAACAGCGGCGTTGGTCGCGTCAACGATGTCCCGGTACCCCGTGAACGAGATCTCCGCTGGTTCGAGGTAAATGCCCTTGCAAATCCTGTAATCAGCTGCCGGACCGAGGGTCGTCTCCAGAGCGTCGATGTCGCCAAGGGTACGGAACAATCGCCCTTGCAGCACGGTACCGACGTTGGTCAAGCCTTCTTCGTGCAGCGCTACCACCACATCGATGGTATCGGTGGTGACACGATGGTCTTCCATGTCAAGTCGGACAAACATGTCCTCCTCTGCAGCCAGTTTCACGAGACGCCGGATGTTGGCCATGCCCTGCTCGGGATCGATGAGGAGTCCGAAGGCCGTAGGTTTGATGCTCAAATTGGCATCAAGTTGGTGTGTTTTGATGGCTTCCATCACCCGAATGTATTCCTCGAGGAAAAACTGAGCCTCGTCCATCGAAGAGATTTCCTCGCCGAGGACATCGATGGTGAAACAAGCGCCTTCATGGGTCAAACGTTTCATGACCGCCACGGCATCGTCAAGGCTGGCGCCTGCAACGTAGCGCCGACTGACCCAGCGGACAAACCACTTGGGCATCCGAACGGTGGTTGCGACCACCATCTTGGAGAACCAGCCCACCATGGTCAACGCACGACGGAGGCGCTCTTTGACCCTTTGTGCGTCCCGTTAAGCCTGACCGATTCGTTGCTTGATTTGATGCGTCGTGAGAAGCGGTACGCCGACCGATTCGAGGTACGCCCGTATCGCTTGTCGTTGCCAACCCTTGAACGCTTTTTTGTCCATGGAGCAAACGATATCCCCTCCGGGAAACGAGGTACGTGTCGCTTCAAGACCGGCCTCGATGGATTGCTTCCATGTGCCCAAAACATCCCCGTTCTCTGCCCGTTCAAACGGAAGGGCGTACGTGGCCAACATATGACCGAGCCAAACACCTTCGATCGCTGCCAGTTGGTTCGCTCGTGGTGCGTAATGACCGCCGCCGAGGGTGACGAGGACGAGTTGCCCACCGTGCTTGTCAGCGTCCCATGCATCGTTATCTGGCCCTAACAGCCCATCATGCATGATCTTGGCGAGCAAACGAGCCGCCCCCTCATGCCCCCAGGTTGCGTCGGTTGAACCGACCTCAATGAACAGGCAGGGTACACCGACGTTTGGTCCGTGGTGCGTCACTTCAAGCGAGAGGTCGAAGCCTTCAACGCTGGAATCGGATGGCGCCATCGCCAGCAAGCGCTTCCACCACGAAGCCAAGCGCGTGGACGGCGGTGGAGCCATGCCACCATGACCACCATAGGGGCCAACCTCATTTCTTGGAAGGTGGGGCACGCCAATGGGATGGAGTGTAAGGGATGCTTGGCCGCTTGCTGCAACGTGGCGTGAAGGGAAAATGATCTCCTGCACGCACTCGCCGGATTGTGCTTCCCATCGTTGGTCAAGGTGGTCCTCAAACAAGAGGCCATCCGGAAGGTAGACCATTCTGAGGTGGTGATGCGCATAGGTTGGATGGCCCTCGAAGGCACCCAGGGTTGTCCAGTCAACCATTAGACGAAGCGCATCGGCTTGGTTGGTACTGGCAATGTCCTGTTGATTCACAGCGATGAGAATCACCGAGGCTGCGACCATGCTGTCAACTCAGAACCGTCCTATTTTGAGGTGACTCAGACGAGGATTGACATAGCAGTGCCACATGTTTCCACCATGGACGAGGGATTGCCCCCCAGCATCCCGTTTTTGCCCGACCTCCTCGTTCACCACCCAGGAGGGGTTTTGGTCACGGGGATGGACGGTGAATTTCTGTGGCTCGACAACGAGATGCAACCCTTGACTCCCGTATCAACCCCCCATCCGATGAGGGTGCGTCAAGCCACCATTACCGACGGTCATCTCATTGCAACGTGGCTTGACCGTGAGCTGTTGCTGGCCTGCATGGGGGCCATGCCTGTCGGTACGGCCGAGGAAGGAAAACAACGCTCTGAATTGAGAACCTCCATCGGTTCGCAGACCATCCACTACCCTGCGGGAACCACGTGGGCTCATGCGCTCGATGCGGAACCGATGGCACTAGCGACCGATGGAACCACAGTGGTGTTTGACTTGTACCGTCGAGGAGTGTATGGCATCGGCATCAACGCCGACGAGCACTGGCGCATGCCGCCACCATCGTGGTCCTATCCGAAGCGGCGGCCAAGAAACGAGGAAACGGTAGCCCTCAACGTCCTGGGCGAGGAGTGCTGGGTCACTTCACGTGGTGGTCGTGTCCAACGTCGTTCCCTCACGGACGGGCAACTGTTGGAGGAGCACCTTCTCACCCAAGTTGAGGCTCCCGTCGAACATCACTTCAAGCACGGCGAACACGACTTGCTCTGCTCAACGGAGGGGACCGTCACTTGGCTCCATGAAATGAACCCGGTGAAGCAGGTGCGCCTGAGTGGACCGGTTCAATCCGCCGTCTACGATGCGCAAGCGCCCGGCTGGCGTATTGCAGGCTGGCGTGAAGAAATTGTCATCACCCGAGAGAATGAACAGCGACGACCCACGAACGAATTGCCGGTCCACATGGTTGTCATGGGGAGTGGAGCACTGGTGCTCTACAACGATGGTTCGTGGGAGAACAGCCCGTTTGAGTTCAACGTGTCAAACGACGAGTGAACATCACTCAATCGATTCGGTGTAGCCACAGCGGCCGCACGACTTTCGATTGTTGTGAACGGCCATGAAGACACCAGGTCCGCAGTTCGGACAGTGCTCGGCTCGAACGAGTTTCCCGTCTTCCACTTTGTACTTCGACCACTTGGCCTTGGGATTTGGTCCGTCGCCCATCACTCATCGCCTCCTTCGGCATTATCGGCAGCGGGCTCATCGGCGGCAGAGGAACTTCGCAGTTCTTCGTGGCGCTTTTGGATGTACCCTGGCTCAACGGCCATGGCTTCAGCCGAGTTGTAGATGTAGGCCGTACCGGTGGTCAGCGGTTGACCAAATCGAGTGTTGCAGTCCTTCACCACAATAAGGTCGCTGTTTGCACCCGGTTCGAGGGTTTGGACAAGGGCGATCACTTCCTTACGGGAAGGCGTGGATTTCTTGTCGTGTTTCCAACTGAATGAAAGTTCAACGCGGTTGAGAATTTTGTTTTCTTTTCGTTCTTTGATTTCCATGATATCACCTTCATCGAATGTTTACTTTCAGGGCGTATCGCCCTGGTTTTTCTACTTGGAGTCGCTTGGCAATCTCCGAGCGTTCAGGGTTGACGATGATGACGTAGCCTGTCCAATCCGAGGATACGTGGGCCGATGGGTGGTGAGGGCACTGATCAACTTCATCGTTGAGAATCATGTGACACTCGCCGCAGGCAAAGGGCATCTTCGCCATGTTCACTCACCACTTCCCTTGCGTTCCCACTGGGGGGAGCCGAGGCCGTCCTGCTTGCTGGTCAACCCAATCTTGGAGCGACGAGGGTCGGAGGTGTCGGGTGAAAGCGATACGATGCGTGCACGAACGAACGAACCGATGGAGAGTTCACGGCCGCTTTGACGACCTGTGATTTTGTTGGCACCGATGTTGATGTCCACGGGTTCGTCCATGATTTGGGACTTGTGAAGCAAGGCCTCCATGGGCCCAATGCGGACAAACGCACCGAATTCGTTGACCTCAGAAACGGCACCCTCGACCACCTCTTGGTCGTCCATGCAGAACAAGACGGCGTCGAATTGAACACGCTGGTAAATCGCACCATCACCGTGAATGATACGGCCACGACCGATGGTCTTGTGGTTGTTGGTGACCAACACGAAACGGTTTTCAGCGTCGAATTTGCCCTCGAACGCATCCATCGACAAACGATCGATGTGCTGGTCGAGGGATTGACCCTTGCGCATGTATTCCGCAGGAATGCGGATGGTGTCTTCCTTGGTTACGACCTTGTACATTTTATCACCTCTGAGCCTTCTCTCGAGGGGTGATGAAGACGGGAAGTCAAGCGACTCTTCCGTCCTTCACCGGTGAACCCTCAGGAGAGAATGCGACCGAAGTCATGCCTTCCACCGACGACCCCTATTTAATTCAAGCGGCCGCACCGCCCTCCGACATCCCCTCCGTCCCCTTGTTTCGAGGGATTTGATGCAGAGCAGAAAAGGTGTTTTAGGTGCTGAATCATCCATAAGCAATAACAACCCCCCGAAGCAGGTGATTGATGATGGAGAGCATCAAGCCGTCCAACGACCGCCAATCGGCGTTGGCGATGCTCATGGTTTGGCTGATGGTCAGCGTTCTCTCCGCACCATTATTGCAACCCACCTCGTTGGTGAGCGAACCGACCGTGAACCTCACACAATCCAACCCCTGGCAAGGGGGCGAACAGCCATGGCCGCAGTATGCAAAGACCCCCACTCACAACCAAACCGTCCCCGACCACGGACCCGATGGAGGACCCGGAGCGGGCAGCATTACGAACATCAGTTCACTCGCCACGTTGGAGAACCCCGTTGTCAACTGGCAAGTGTTTGAGGATACGACGGAAAGCGACGCTTACGGCTCGGTCGTGGGTGATTTCTCCACCAGCATCAGCGCATCGGAAACGGCGGTCGAACGCTGTGGCCAAGGCACACTGTTTCCCGTGCTGATATCAAGCGAAATCGCTGACGGTTCTCGCACAAGTTTCCTCAACATCATCTCTGGAAACGACGCCAAAATCGCCTGGCGGGTGAGCCTTGGAGCTACCGAAGCGATTCGCTCAACGCCCATGATCCACGACATCGACGGTGACGACATGCCAGAGATCATCGTGGCATACGACACACAAGGCGCGTTCAACATCGATGTGTGGTCGCCACGCCTGACCTGCACGGAATCCAACTGGCAAACATCCGGTCACAGCAACGAATTGATGTGGTCGTACAGCGATGCCGAGGTCCGCATTGGCTCTCCGTCGCCGCATTGGCCGACAGCGAACAGCGACCACAAAGCGGTGACGCAACCCCTCCTCGCCGATCTGGAGCTTGACGGAACACCAGAATTGATCGTGGCCGTGGTGGATGACCCGGACAACAATCCATTGGTCAAAGTCAACGCTTACGGCCTGACCTCGTCTCAACCCAACGAGGAGGAGTGGAGCGTTTCGTTGGACCGAGGAACGCACCCGTCCGATCCGGTTTGGGCACAACTTGACAGCACCACGACCTCGGTGGTGCTGACCACCATCGACGGTGATTCGGGTAACATGTGGATTTGGAAAATCGACGGCAGTTCTGGCTCATTGGATTGGGAAAGGGTCGCCGTCCAGGGGACGGACAGTGATTCGGATGCCCCACGCCTTCGCCTCCCGGGGCCCGTGATCGTTCAGCTCGACCAGGACACCGCCCCTGAGATGATCCTGACCGTACCGACCGATGCCAACGGACGAACGTCCGGAAGCGGTGCTCGCTTCATCGGAATGGAGTTGACATCAACCACCGAGGTGTTCAACTTCCGAGCACAAAACGGCTACGCTGACGCACAACCCCTTGCCATTGATACGGATGACGACGGGGTCGACGACCGGCTTTGCTGGGTGACTTGGTATTCCGAAGAGTCGTTCAACTTCAACCGGAAAGGCATGTTGGGATGCACGGACATTTCGGACAGCACACCGGTGACCGAATGGACCCGGGATCTTCAACGCGGGGCGGGCACTGACAACGATGAAATCGCTGCATCCCCGCCGTTTTGGCTCGATATCGACGGGCAGGGAACACCGGAAATCCTCGTTGGGTTTGGACGTCGGTTCTGGGCCTTTGACGGCGACACGGGGGCATCAGCCGACATCAACGATGCATGGTCGACACCGCTGAGCATGCCCCACCGAGTCTGGACCGCCCCCGCTGTCGCTGACATCGATGGCGACGGTCATGTCGATGTTCTCTTCGGGGACACCCTCGTTTCCAACCGTGGCGTCGACCTTACACCCGCCCTTGACAACCGAGGTCTTTCGTTCAACCCCGCCCAAGCCGACCCGGGTCAAACCGTGACCGTGACCGGTCAATTTGCCAACGTTGGCACCAGCGAAGCTGACGAAGACGTGGATGCTGCCATCATCATGAACGGGGTTGAGTTGCACAGGGAGCGGTTCACAAGCAGCGACCCGGTTGCTCCCTCAGGCGAAGGAGGACCGTTGACATTCTCCGCTGACTTCGTGGCAGAACTCGGCGTCCATGAATTTGAACTGGTGTTGGACGTGAACAACAACATCACGGAACAACGTGAAGACAACAACCACGAATCCATGCAGTTCTCGGTCGTGGAACCTTACCTCGCAGAACTCATCGGCCCCATTGACCCACCTCGAATCCCTCCTGGCACCTCTCAGCAAGTTGACGTGGAACTGCTGGCAACGGGTTCGAAAACGTCAGACTGGGTGGTGACGTACGACGACAGCCAACTTCCCGAAGGTTGGACGTTTGAGGTCGCCAACAACGCCGTGCTTACCCGTGAACTGGTACCAAACGTTCCACAAACGCTGACCTTCGACGCCACTGTCCCATCCACGGCGCTCGGTGATGAATCTGGCCAGATCACCCTGACCATGGCGCTCGTGTCAGACACCACCATCAACTCAACCCTCGACGTGCAACTCGACGTGTTTCGGACACGTGGGCTTGATTTGACGGGTGCCAGCGGCATGAATACGTCCACTGGACACGGTCGTCCGGGCCAAACCGCCAAGGCCTGGTTCATGGTCGAAAACTTAGGGAACGCCCCTGAGAGCACCACCTCCATTACGTGGACGGCCCCTTCATGGGGAGGTTCTCCAGCCATCCACGACGCCACCGGCCAGCAACTGTTCAGCATCGCATTGAATCCGGGCGAGACGAAGGTTCTGTTTGCCCACCTCGATACACCATCAAGCACCAGTTTCGGGAGCAGCACGCAATCCACGCTCACGATGTGCATGGGAAGCGGAGAAGATGCACTGTGTGAATCCATGCCGTTCACCTTCATCGCTCACAAAGTGGTGGCCGAACCCACGCACCACCGCACGCTCCCCGACGCCACACTGACATGGAGCATCCAAGGCATCATCCCGACGTCGGGCGCAGCCACATGGAGCATGAATGGCATGGGCATGCTTGAGACCGATTGGATGTGGACCACCAATGGCGACCTCACCATCAACGGGACAAACCTGGTGGCGCAAGGGACGCCAGGGAACGTGTTCATCGGTGAACTGACCCTCCAACTTCCACCCAACGCCGTCCCAAAACGCCACACCTTCGCCGCAACCGACGCTGCCGACGGTGATGCTGAGTTCAACATCAGCCTCCACGTGCTGCAAATATTCAGAGCCAGCGTGGACGTGATTGAACCAACGGCGAGCACGCCAGGCCAACCCATTTCCCTCAACGTCAGTGAAGCCCATCGGTTCTTGCTCTCGCTCGAAAACCCAGGGAACGGAGAGGACACGTTCTTGCTCAGTGCAGCAGCACGCAGCGTTGGTGAATCCACGCCACCTGAGGTGTTGTTCACCTACTACGACCCGCAGAAAACCTTGGGAGCCTTGTCAACGGGAATTGGTACGGTTGATGTCGTGCTCTCGTCAGAAATTCCGGCTCTGGCACCCTTTTTCCTTGATTTCACGTGGACCTCGCTCGGCGGTGAAAACGTACACGATGTGGTCACCGTTGAGGTCCAAGCGGCACAAAGCCACGAGTGGTCGGTGTTGGCCATCAACGCCACCTCGGTGATTGGAGCGCCCGGTCAAACGTTGGAGTTCGGGTTCAACCTCACCAACCTTGGCAACGCAGCTGATGCACTCACCCTCCAGCCAGAACTTCACCAGCATCCGTTTGGAAACGATGCCTCCACATGGGACGCTGCGGCGGTGGAAACCACCACCGTCGCCGTCAACGGCACGACACAGTTGATCTTCTCCGTGGTGGTACCACAAACCGCCTGGGCCACCTCATCGGTGAACATCAGTTTGCATCACGTTGCCAACGGCTATGTTCTCGACGAAACCTCGCTCTCCATCGAAGTGGATGCTGTGTCCGGTTGGAAACTGAATTTGACCAACGCTGACCTCGAAGTCGATCCGGAGGGTGAGAACCTCACGTTCACGCTGGTCCATACGGGGAACGCCTACGAACAGCCCTACTTCGCAAAAGCAGGAGCAGGCTGGAACATCACCCTTCCCGAAAGCGTGCCGGAAGTAGCGCCCTATGCCATTAGTTCGTTTGTTGTTCATGTTCAACCACCTGAAAACGCCATCGCTGGAGAAGTGGGCGTCCTGCGCATTCGAATCACGGGTAACGATACCAGCGGCTTGGTCGTGGAAGAAATCCCTGTCAGGGTCGGTGCATCGCCAAACATCGTCGTTGACCACCGAGGCGTCTGGAGCGTCAATGAGCAAGGTGGATACCCGACGGCTTGGATTGAAAATCAAGGCAACGACATCGCCATGCTCACCGTGGACCTTGACGGCCTCCCTGAAGGTTGGTCGACACAGCAAGGCAGCCAGATGATCCTCGCTCCCGGAGAAGTCGCTGGCATTCCCATGAGCCTCGTTCCTGCAAGCGACTGGAACCAACAGCGGATGTTACTGACCATCAACATCAATCATCCATTGCTTGGGGTTCAGAGCCACAGCATTGAGGTTGAGTACAGCCATGTTTCCTTCTCCAGTTCCCCCATCGTTGATGCCTACCTCGGAACCGAACAGTCTGTTTTCGTTTCAGGAGATGGTGGTGAAACCGTCGTATTTGGTGGTCCATTAAACGTGGAAGCGACATTCCAAACCGTGTCGTTCATCCAGCCATCCTCCAGTGGAGAATACCTTCTGACATGGTCAACCGAAAGCAAAGAGGGGAACCTCTCCATCTATGTCGTCGCCCGACAATACCCCGATTCAACCATCGCATGCCAATTCCTCGATGATGCATTCAATGGTCTCGGTCAGGCTGAATTGGAGGGGACGATGGCCACCTGTATTCTGACGGCAGGGGCAACGGAGGACCTCCGGGCGGTGTTCACCTTGGTGAATTCCATTGGTGAACGCATCGAGATCGGGGAAGAGAGTCTCGTTGTGGCAGCAGGGCAAGAAAAGACGTTGAACATCACCCTCACCGGATGGGACCCCGACCCGGGGGTCTTCGATGTGATGTTGACCGGCTACGACCAATACGGACGAAACCTCGCCGACATTCAAACATCCGTGGTCGCTCGTGAGCAGGGTTGGAACGTAGGTATCAGTTCGCTCACGAGCAACGGCGACATCAACATCGGCATCAAGCGCAGTGGCTACGGCCTCCTCGAAGACGCCGTTTGTGAGCTGCTGGTGGAGGCCGAAGGTGGATGGTCGACAACCTACATCGTTGACGTAGCCTATGCAGAATTCGCACCCGTGGTCCAAATCAAGAACCCCGACAGCATTGAACGGGATGAAAAGGTAACCGCCACGCTTGCTTGCAGCCTGCCGTTTGATGTTGATGACAACCCCGAGGACGACACCATGAGCACGTATTACAAACCCGCAAACATCCTCGCTGTGTCCTCAAGCGACATCGGATGGATCATCGGCGTGGCCGGTTTGATGGTGGCCATCGCATGGTTGCTGGGGGCTGTTCAAATCGGAGGAAAGAAGCCAATTCAGACACCATCAACCAAGCAGAAGGTAAAGCGGGTAAAACCCGAAGAACATGTGGAAAAGGAATCAAGCTCGGAAGCGCCAACAGACGAGGACGACATGCAGTTGGAAGTTGACACGACACAGGTAGAAGAATCGGCGATTGGAGATGAAATGCACGAAAATGAATCCGAGCCGATGATCGAGGTGTTCGACGAGGTTGAGACTGCACCAGAACCCTTTGACGTTACCGCAAGCGGCCGGCTTGCAAGCCTCCGCCAAGAAATGGGTGGAGACGACGTGAATGAACGAGAAGGCAACATAGAGGACCGGATGAAGAAGTTCTTCGGTGGCAACGAGTGATGCAAGTCCTTATTTCGCTGTGGCGGAGGGGAGAAGCATGGACGAGGCGACTCAAGCATCCACGACGGCGTTCTTCACGCTCGATGCATTCAACGGGGACTTGGCATCCCGGGTCATGACGGCCATTGAAGGGGCCATGGAGGGCGATGAAGATGGTTGGACCAACCTCGTAGAGGCAGAGCCAGATCTTCATTTGCGGTTAACGCAGCAGGGCATTCAAAACCCTGCTTCTTACTCATCCATCCAGTGGGACCCTGCGATGATTCTGTTCACATCCTGCGTTGAACTGACCAGTGATGGTCGCCCACTGCCGCTGGGTGAAACCATGACGAGGGAACGCTTCGGGCGCTTCCCATTCGGCAATGGTTCTGCCCTTGGCTACCTGCTGGAATTCATTCGTCCAAACCGAAGCATCACAGACCACGACGGCCAGAGCATCTACGATGAAATCATCGAGCAACTCGAGCAACTTACATTCGGGTGCGAGGAGCGGCAACGAGGTCACCAGCGTTTCGAGGACGGATTTGGTGGCATGCAGATTCATGGTTTTTTGAGAGCGGAAGAAGTACGCCAACTGCGAAAGAACCTCGCCAGCCGAGCATGGACCGCTTCCTACGAAGAGCCATTGGATGGCGGCGTTGCCGACGTAGCAAAACATTTCACAACCCTCCTCAAGGCTGCAGAACGACGCAGGGTTGGTCTGGCGCTGCGTACGCACCGCTGACTCAGAAGTCCTGCGATGTTAGGCGCTCGTACATCGACGCATAGAGCGCTGCAGTTTCGTCGATGACCGATTGTGGAAGTGCGGGAATGGGAGGCTCTTCCGTACCGGCGTCTCGAGCCGCCTGAAGGTTGGCTTGATGACCGGTCTCAATGTAGTGGGAGCGAACGAATTCCTTGGACAGTTCAATGCACTCACCGTTGGCGTAGGCTTCAGCGTCCCACCATCGGTCCTCATCGAGGGTGCCGAACGTGTCGACCAGCACGACCTCACGGTTGGTACCAAGGGCGAATTCTTTCTTTCCGTCCACGTGAATAAGGCCGTTCTTGGCCGCTTCCCGCTCGATGATCTCATCAATGGCCAGCGCAGCTGCCACAATCTTCTCGTACTCTTCGTCGGTGATGTTGGAGATTTCAAGCGCTTCCTCTCGGCCGATGTTTCGATCGAAGGTCTCGAACTTGGTGGTCACCTCAACAAAGGGTTGGGAGAGTTTCACACCGTACTCGCAATCAGGAGCCACACCGAGGGCTTCGGCGGTCAATTCACCACGTTGGAAGCGACGCCAAGCGGAGCCCGACAGATAGTGGCGAACAATGACTTCGAGCGGTACAAACACCCATTCCATGTCCCGAGGGATGGCGCCTGGTTCTTTGATGACCTTGACCTTACGAACCAAACAGCGGTCGGGAGCATTGACCTCAATCAGGTGCGTATTGCAGATACCTGCTTCTTCGATGAGTTTGAACCAGTGCGCCGTGGTACGGTTGAGCGATTCGCCCTTTCGAGGAATTAAGGAAGGAATGATCTGGTCAAAAACCGAAATCTGGTTCGTGAATCGGAACTCATAGACGTCCTCATCGTCGGTCGACCATACTTGCTTGACTTTGCCTTGGTAGAGCATTTCTCCCATGCAGCCTAACCCTTGAAATCAGCCTTTGAACATTTCATCCCGCCACGATGGGCAGATTCAGAGGAACCCAAGGGCGTCTTCGATACGATTGAGTTCAGGTCCTGTTGTTTGGGTGCCGCTGATGGCACCTGTGTTGGATGCACACACGCCTGCACCAACGTAGGGTGAGCCAAACGAAACGGTGCCGACCATCGGCTTGACGCCGAGGATCTCCTCAATGAGCAGCGCCTCATCGGGCGTGACATCGGGGTGCAAAAGGACACCCTGATCGTTCGCGACAGCCAAACTTCCCACCACGTCTTGGCCAGCCACAGTGGTCGCAGCGACATCAACGGCCAGCACCTCGGCGAGAATCTCTAGACCTTCATGGGGAATGCTCGGTGAAGCAATGGCTCCCTGTTCGTTCACCACGAGGAGGTTTCCAGCGGTGTTGACACCGCCTTCCATGACGACCACGTCACCAAAGGCCGTGAGTTGGTCTATATCACCCTCCGTTGCGATGTCTGCAACGGCAATGCCCTTGCTGTTGCCGCACACGAGGGCACCAACAAGGCTGGAACCACCGATGGAGATCGGGTGCAGTTCGAGTCCAAGGCACGTTTCAAAGGCCTCAACGGTGGGGGCAGGAAGTTCAGGAGGGTGAAAGAGAACGTTGCCAACACTGGCCAAATGGATGCCCACTTGGTCGCTTCCAAATATATCGACCGTGTCTATTGGCATGGGCTCATCACGACCTCGGTCTTGGAGTTCTAAAACGTGGTGTTGGTGTGGTTGCTTGAACGCAAAAAAGGCCGGCCTCCGAGGAGGTCCGGCCTTAAGCGCCCTTGCGGGTCGAGGAACCCGAGGTGAAAAGAGAGGGGCACAGTGACTTCCTTTCCCGTGGACTCTCGTACCACAGTAATGGGAGAGACGCAGAAGGGCTTGACTTCTGGGTTCGGAATGGGACCAGGTAAACACCTTCGCTATGACCGTGCACCCATCTCTTTTCGAATCGGATAGGTTGCGACGGAGCGTCGCAAATTGAATTGGCATGAACTTTTAGACGAAGGGCACTCATGGTGCGGAAACGAAATACACACGAAAAAGATGCTCGAACATTAGTGCTGCTGGACTGAACACGTCGCCGTAGCTTCGTGCTTACATCCGCAGTCTATCATCTCGTCTTTTACGAGCGTTCTGAGGTGTCTCGTCTTTGGGGTGGCTTCGAGCTTAGATGCTTTCAGCTCTTATCCTTCAGGGCGTGGCTACCCAGCATTGCCTTGCCAGACAACTGGTAAAC
>CAXRAL010000022.1:0-3713 GCA_964228815.1 Candidatus Poseidoniaceae archaeon | reverse complement strand
TGCGATATCACCGGAACCCAGGAAGTTGATGACATAGGTGGCGTGCACGTGCGTATCAACGCTCAGCGGAGAGATGAACGCCCCAATGCCACGCAAGGCGAGGCCGATGGCAATGACGAACCACCACGTGCGTGGCTCGTCGAGGCGCCTTGCCCAACCGTCTGGCACCAGACGAAATTTTCGCGGACAAACAATACGGTCCTGCAAGGAATCTATGGACGGATATTGAGGTCACTGGGAGAGACGCGATGCTTCATCGCGGCTTTTGCTGAACATGGCGAGGATTGCCTATGGACTGGCTGGAGAAGGCCGTGGACACTGCATTCGGGCCATTGGTCTTGGTCTCCAGTTGATGGAACAAGGCCACGAGGTTCGGTTCTTCACGTCCGGTGACGCCCTGCCTTTGTTGGTCCAGCGGTTTGGGGAGGAGGCGGTGCACCCTCTCCCGGTTCCTCGCTTTGTGTACGGCCGACGTGGCGTTGCCATTGGACGCACGTTGGCCAAGAATGCTAGGTTTATCCTCTTGCGACGGCGTGTGGCTCGACCGGTGATCGAGACGTTGGAGGCGTGGGCTCCTGACATGGTGATTTCTGATTTTGAACCCATCATGCCGACCGCTGCTCGCACACTTCGCCGGCCTTTGGTGTGCTTCAACAGCCAACATTTCGCCTCGGTGTGCACCATGAAAAAACACCTCCCACTGGTGCACAGGATTCGATCCATCCCAATCGCCTTGCTCGCGCGCTTGTTCCTTGGCCGGGCTGACCTGACGATTGTATCGAAACCCTTTGCGTTGCCCTTGCGGGACAAACAGGCCCACCTCGTCGGTCCTGTGCTTCGGAACGGATTGAAGGAAGCTGCGTGGGAACCGCAAGGGACGCATGTGTTGGTGTATCTTCGAGGTGCGACAGAGCACATCCTGGATGAACTGTATGCCGGCGCGAAAAAGGCGAACCTGACCGTCAGACTGTACGGTGTGCAGCCGGGTCATGCACCAGATCACGTGGAGCCAATGGCGTTTAGCGAGCAGGGCTTCATGGATGACCTGAGAACCGCGGACGTGGTGGTGTCCACGGCCGGCTCACAGCTGATCGGTGAAGCGGCTCATCTTGGCTGCACCACCGTCCTTGTCCCGGAGCCAGGACAAATCGAGCAAGACATCAACGCTCGTCTGGCCGCCTCTCTACACGGCAACATCCAGTCGGTGAGGGTCGGTGAATTCCGAGCGGGATTGATCCAACGCGCGACCCCTCGAGCTATGCCTCACAAGGCACCGTTTCATGACGGAGCGAACGAAGCAGCGAAGTTGGTTGCTCGCTGGTGGAGTGAGCGCATTCATGGAAACACTGCCTCATGAGTATTGATTGATGTTTAAATGGTGACCCACACCGGGGATGTGCATGAGCAAGCGGGGTCTTCTCATTGCCGTTGAGGGCATGGACGGCAGTGGAAAGTCCACCCAAGCGAAATTGCTCTACCGCTGGTTGCGGGCCATCGGCATGCCAGTGCATCATACCGAGTGGAACTCCAGTCCAGTCGTTCGTTCAGCCACCAAGTTCGGCAAGGATTCGAAGCGTCTGAAACCGAAAACCTTCCATTTGATTCACGCGGCTGACTTTGCGGACCGGTGGAGTTCACAGATTGAACCTCTGCTCGAAGTCGGAGGCATCGTGATCTGCGACCGCTACAAATTCACCGCGATGGCCCGTGATGGGGCAAGAGACATTCCCCTGAGCGATATCGAGGCGGTCTATTCTTTCGCTCCGGAGCCAGACTTAACCCTGTACTTTGACGTCCCGCCGGAGGTGGGCTATCGACGCATCGTTGAAGGTCGTCCAACCCTCAAGTGGTACGAAGCGGGCTTGGACATGGGCTGGACGCTCGATCCCTTTGAGTCGTACCGTATTCTTCAGGGGAAAATCAAGAACATCTACGACACTTTAGTTCAACAAGAGCGCATCGTCCGTGTCGACGCTTTGGGTAGCGTAAGCGCGGTACAAGAGCGCGTTCGAAGCGCCTTCAGTCACCACGTCGATCTCACTTCGATCGAAGCCATCGACGAAACCGATCGTGTGGCTGAAACGCTTCGCCTCAGCACCCTGGATTGGCGCCAATTCGAATCGAATGAAGGTGATGCCTGATGGACGGTCGTCTGATTGTCATCGAAGGTCCAGATCACGTCGGACGTTCCCTCCATGTTCGTCTGCTCGCCAACCACCTCGAAGCGCGTGGTGTGGCCGTCACCACTGTGGGGTTGGCCCGCTCACCGCTCTTGGGCGAGAATTTGAAATCAAAAACCCATGACCTCCACGCCCTGGACTCGCGGACCCGTTCGCTCCTTTACGCGACAGACCTGCACGACCAACTGATCCATGTCGTCAATCCGGCCCTCGAAGCAGGATTTGTCGTCCTGGCGGACCGGTACACCATGACGCCCATCATTCGAGAGCGGATGCGTGGTGGGGATCAAGCATGGATTGAGAGCCTCTACGCAGGCACACCCCAACCCGACCTTACGGTGGTGCTCTCCGCAGGCCCTCGTCGTTTGCTGAACCGAATCTTGTTTGGCGAAGAGCTGCAAACGCTGAACGACTTTGAGGCGGGAATGGACCTGAACCTCTCTCCATCCGTCACCACCTCGTTCTTGGCCTACCAAAAGATGGTACGAGAGGCGTTTGCCAAGGAAGCTGAGGCGGCTGGGCACCCCGTCGTTCAAACCCGGTATGACGTTCGTGACGTCCATCGTTCCATCTGGGAGGTGGCCGTACCAGTGGTTGAACACATGCTCCAACCCTTGGTTTGAGTCGTCCCGCGTCATCATGGCCGCTGTCGAGCCGCCTCGACACAGGCACAAGCGACCGCCACTTGCAGGTTGTACGACGGCACGAAGCCGTGCATCGGGAGCCGGACCACCACATCTGCCGCATCCAAGGCCGTTTGACTGACACCGTCCGACTCTGCACCGACGATCATCAGCACGTCTCCGGTCAGATCGACCTCATGGAGGTCGTGGTCGCCGACGTCCTCGATCGCCAGGATTCGATATCCTGCTTGCTGCGCTGCAGCGACGGTCTCCTCGATGCTGGCCTGGAGCACTGGGATGAAGCGTGTGGCCTGCATGCTGCTGTGCCGGATGTCTTTCCACATCCGACCGGTGATGGCTTCATCGGTGGCCAAAATCACTCCAGTCGCACCGGCCACTTCGGCCGTGCGTACCGAGAAGCCAATGTTTCCGGCGTAGGCCACACCGTCGAGGCACAACACGGCCCCTCCGCGGGCAAACATGCTTTGCAGGTCTTCTGCCGATGGTTCTCGTCCAATCAGGGTCAGGACCTCGGGCAAGGCATCTTCTCCAGGGTGGGCCATGCGCCAAAGATCCCGCGGCGTGACCTCGTGCACAGGAACCCCTTGCTTTCTCGCAACGTTGAGCAAGGCCTCCAGATCGGGTGAGCGTTCGTTCAGCACGAGCAACGCTTTGGCTTGTCCGGAGGCGAGCGCCGCCTTCGCGGCTTCGGGGCCTTGGCCTTGCATGGATGCGGGTGCGCCGAAGCGGTCATGAGCCTGATGCTGGTTTGGGTGAGCATGGACGCAGATCGCCTCGCCCATGCCAAAGCCCACCCCCCTCGCTTCCTTCATCGGGTCGAGGCGTGCAGGGCGATGGTGCAGGAATGCGACGGGGTCGAATTGGCCAGCATGATCGAGCAAGGTCTCGC
>CAXRAL010000021.1:0-43703 GCA_964228815.1 Candidatus Poseidoniaceae archaeon | reverse complement strand
GTCCGTGTCGATGACGAGGAAGATGGAGTTGGCCGCCTGGTCGGGCCACTGCTCGTCGATGAGCTCCATGCCTTGGCGAGACTCGTCATCGGGCGGGAGCGCCTGCCACGACGAGAGGGAAAATTCGGCATAGGCGAACGGAAGACCGGCACCGATGAGGAGGATGAGCGTGGGGATGAGGACGGTCCACGGTCGGTCCATGACACGCTTGGCGATGCGGGCCCAGGTCCCGTCGTCCCTCGCCGACATGTCGATGGCAAAGGGGATCTTGACCTTGTTCACCCGCGGGCCGAGCCAGGCCAGCACGGCGGGCAGCACGATTGTCGAATAGACCATGGCGATGGTGACCGCAATCGTTCCGCCGATGCCCAACGAGGGCAGGGAGGTGTTGGTGAAGAAGAGCATGCCCATCAAGCCGATGGCGACGGTGATACCCGAGTAAAACACGGCCTTGCCCGCCGTGGCACAACTCATGGCTGTGGCCGTGCGGATGTCGTGGCCCCGCTCGAGTTCCTCTCGGAATCGGTTGACGAGGAAGAGGGAATAGTCAATGGAGACGCCGATGCCGATGAGCGAGATGATGTTGGTGGCGTAGACCGTCACGTTGGTCACGTTGGACAACCAGACCGTCATGCCAATGGCGGCGGCCACGGTGCCAACGCCCACGCCGACAGGGAGCAATGCGGCGACGAGGGAGCCGAACACGATGCCGAGAATGAGGATGGAGAGGGGGCCGGAGACCAACTCGGCTTTGATGAGGTCGTTTTTGATGCGGTCGTCAAACGTCCAGTCGATCGCGATACCGTCGGTCATCCAATCCTCAAACTCACCGTCCAGGTTCACGGTGTCATGGAGGTCGTTGATGATGGATTTTGCTTCCTTCCTGTCGGTGGCAAAGGTGACCTTGTTGATGGCGTAGGTGCCGGTTTCATCGGTGGCGACCACGTCGTCTCGGTCCACGTCGTTGACCTCCCACGAGTACTCGATGCTCACCTTCGCATGGATTTCAAAATCGGCCAGTGCCGCCATCACAGCGTCCTGCCATGCCTCGCTTGTGTCGTTGAGCGAGGGGTGGTACACCAGGTACCGGAAGGACTGACCGCCCTCGTCGTTGTCCGTGGCGAAGCGTTCAGAGATGAGGCGGCCGGCGTTCACCGATTCAACATCGTCTTCGCCGAACCCTTCAGCCCAGTCAGCGCCCATGGTGAACAAGCCCGTCATGAGCACACACGAGACGAGACCCAGCGCCATCATGGCCCTGCGGCGGTCGTAGACGAACAGGCCGAGCTTGTAGAAGGCCCTGTCCTTGAGCATCTCCGGGTCGGTGGCACCTTCCATGCACCCAGCGAAAAAAATGGGGTATTTGAATCGGCGTCTCGGGACCTCCACGCTCGGTGCGGCTTGGGGGGCGTCATCTTCATTGACTGAGCGTTTGATTGGCGGTCATGAATCTCAAAGACCACATCCGTGGCATCCCCGATTTTCCCGTTGAGGGAATTTTGTTCTACGACATTGCCACTTTGTTGCGTTCTCCCGAGGCGATGGAGCACTGCTTGACGGCGTTTGAATCGGCGTTTGAGGCGGCGAAGCCCGACGTGATTGCGGGCATTGAGAGTCGTGGTTTTCTCTTCGCCGTCCCGTTGGCCCAGCGCCTCGGCCTGCCGATGATGATGATACGAAAGGCCGGAAAATTACCCGGGCCGACGCATGCCCTGACCTACGAGCTGGAATACGGCACCGACACGGTGGAGATTCAGGAGGATGCGCTTGAGGAGGGGCAACGGGTGGTGATCCTCGATGACCTCTTGGCCACCGGCGGGACCCTCGCCGCCTCGGTTGAGCTGTGCCAGCAAGCCGGTGCGGAGGTCGTCGGGTGCGGTGTTGTGATTGAACTGACGTTCTTGCCCGGTCGAGCGGCGGTCAACACCCCAATCACCTCACTGGTAAGCTACGATGCTTGACGAAGGCCCTAATCTGCGAAAACAGCCTAAAAATCCCACTTTTGGCACCCGAACTATATTAACCCCTCCATGAGAAGAGGTTACTAACCCTATAGGAGAAATGAACATGGGATTTGAACAAAACATTGCAAATTACTTCAAGTTTGAAGAACGAGATGCCACCTTAAACGGTGAATTGAGAGCCGGATTGACGACCTTCCTGACGATGGCCTACATCCTCATTGTGAACCCGTCGATGTTGCACAACTTTGGTGCAACCGGCATTCCATACGACGACGCTCTCTTCGCCACGGCCATTGCTGCCTTTGTTGGCTGTGTGGTCATGGGGCTTTGGGCCAACCTTCCCTTTGCTCTGGCTCCGGGAATGGGTCTCAACGCCTACTTCACCTTCGCCGTCGTCCTCGGTATGGGCATTGATTGGAAGATTGCCCTTGCCGCTGTGCTGGTTGAAGGTATCATCTTCGTCATCATTTCATTGCCACAAATCGGTTGGCGTACCAAGATGATCAACGCCATCCCCAAGGATCTGAAGATTGCCACAGGTGCTGGTATCGGTATGTTCCTCGCCATCATCGGTCTTCGAGAAATGGGTTGGATCCAAGACGACGGCGCTACGCTCGTCAACCTCGCCACGACCGAAGCCTTTGGTTCGGGCGATTATGCACTGTACCAGCACGGCGCTGTTATCTCGATGGTGGCGCTTCTCGCCATCGCAGTCATGATGGCTCGTGGCATCAAGGGCGCCATCATCTACGGTATCCTCGGCGCCTCCGTCTACGGCTGGCTTGTCGGCGCTTACGACCCCTACAACGACTTCGCAGCTGGTGGCGCTGGCTGGGCTGCTGCTGAGGCCGACTGGCCTTCCGAAATCTTTGGTTTCGTTGGCATGCCTGAGGAAACCCTCGGCGCTGCCCTTGGTGCCTTTGGCGACATCAGCGACAACCTGGCGGACTTCATGCTCGTGATGATCGCCTTCCTCTTCGTCGATATCTTTGACACCGCTGGAACCCTCTATTCCGTGGGTCGTCAAGCCGGCTACGTCAACGAGGACGACGAACTCCAGAACTCTGACGAGGCTTTCATGTCCGACGCAGCCGCCACCATTGTTGGTGCTCTCACCGGTACGAGCACCACCACCACCTACATCGAATCCGCTGCAGGTGTTGAAGAAGGCGGCAAGACCGGTCTCACGGCCGTTGTCGTCGGTGTGCTCATGCTCTCGGGGCTGTTCCTCTCCGGCATCTTCCAGGCCATTCCGACCTTCGCCGCTGCTTGTGCCTTGGTCATTGTGGGTGCGACCATGATGAAGCAAGCCACCGAAATCGACTGGGACGACAAGGAAATGGTGTTGCCAGCCTTCTTGACCATGGTCTTGATGCCGTTCACCTATTCCATCGCTGACGGTATCGCTTGGGGTGTGATCTCCTACGTGGCCATCAAGTTGGGCATGGGCAAGGCCGATGAGCCAGGCCCCATCATGTACGGTATCGCCGTCTTCATGTTGATGTTCTACCTTGGTCCAGGTGACCAGTCGACCTTCGGCTGGTTGTTCAGCACCGTCTTCTGAGCACCGCAGGGTGCCTGAAGCACATGGCGTGAGGTTTGGGCTGGCCGTAGGCTGGCTCACATCAGCACGTCAAAGGTGTAGATGAAGCCCAAGAAGGCGTGAATGAACACCATGTAGATGATCAGGTCAGCGGCTCGACCGTGCTTGAGCTTCGTCGTGGTGAACGATTCGCCGGCTTGTCGCTGGTTGCGGGCTTGTCGGCCGAGTCGGGTCATGAACACCATCAGGCCGAACCCAACAGGGCCCATGAAGCCGTGGAGCGAGCCGGGGACGAGCGCTGATAGCACGTCTTCACCCTCGTACCATCCGGTGAAGGCTCGGGCAGCAAAGGCGACGAGAATGACCAGCCCGGTGCCCCACAACAGGCGCTCGCCGTTGGTTTCGTGGCGCGCGAGATGCAGGGTTCGTTCCTCGCCTTTGAGTTCGTAGGACTTCTTTCGCCATGCGTATTGCCACCACATCCAGACCACCAAGGCGCTCGCCAAGAGCGGATGGAGCAAGAGGGCAACCGTGGTGATGGGGTCCATGCAATCTCATCTCCGGGAGGCGGCATTGGTTCAAGGAAGTATGCTTTCCTTTGGTCAAACGAGCAAAGACGCCCATCGGTGGGTTGAAAGGGCACCCGTCGTGGCAGGAAGCGAGGGGATGAAAGGTTGGACGAATCGTACATGGAAACCTGCCTCAAGGCAGCGTTTTCAAAACCCAAGTCGGGTGCTGTACGCGTCTCCATCATGAATCGAGAATCCGCTTGGAAGATGCTCGATAAGCCCCTACGCGCCCATCTGGTCATCGCTGCCCACGAGCAGGAACCTCCCGCTTCGGACGACGATGACGACCCATCACCTCGGCGACCCGCCATGAACCGACCCCGAGGCCGCATGCGCCGGTCAGGGCGCGCCACCGGACCCGCCCACATGTCGTGGCTTCACACACCACAGCAAGTGATGGATGAATCACCCTATACAACGGCGTATCAACTCGCCACGCTGCTCGTCCACAAGCAGATGGACGCTGACAACTGGGATGAAGCATGGAACGCTCACGAAAACTTGCTGCGGGAAACCTGCATGGTTGAAGGCGTTCACCCGGTGTGGCACAGCATCGGCGAGAAAACCCCGCTCCTGGGCCAGTTTCTCGCCTTCCCGAAAGCCAAAGCCACCAAGGCCAAAGCCGCCACAAAGATGAGCACGGACTTCTTTTGGGTTGACCCGCGCAACAGAGACGAGGTCATGACCGTGCTGAAACTGGCTGGCGCCGGTGTCAACGATCCCGACATCAAGGTCGCGTTGCAAAAGGCCACCAACCAGATCTCCGGGGGTCGAAAACTCGACCTCGACGCACCGCTTGACGACCTGCCCGACGCCATGGCCTTCATCACTGTCCTGCTGGCGCTCCATGGTGGATACGATGTTCCTGCCGCTGCATGGAAGACGGCCAAGAAGGCCGACAAGGACCTTGCAGAAGCACTAGACACCTTCCAACAGCTCGTCGGCGGGACGGTGGACGGTTGGGACGCTGTGATGGCGCTCAGTCGCGAGGATTCATTGACGGAGGCCTGCCGAACGCTCGCTTGGCAACACGCGCCGAGTGAAGCCGAGGCCTGCACGGCTGAACAACTCGAGAACGGTCTCAACCTGCTCGAAGCGGCCAGCATTCACGAAGGGCGAGACCGTTTGACGTGGTGGCGCCTGAACGCCTTGTTGCGAGAGGGGAAGAAAGACCAGGCGATGGATGTCCTTGACGAGCGCCGTCTTGATGCCTCGTCCGACGTAACGGACCTGCTCCCCCTCGTGGTGTCGCTGGGCAACGAGCGAGCCAACGAATGGCTGATGCGCTTCCTTGACGATGTTGACGACCAAGCCTTATTCCACGTGCTTCAAACCGAGGCGTTGGACCACCCGCTTCGTTTCAAGGCGGCCCAGCGCTTGTGCGATGAGCAAGGCCCCATGTGGGAGGAAGGCCGTGCGACGGCGCTTGTGCTCCTGCTCGAAGCCCTGGACATTCACCGTTTGGCGACCGTGTTTGCCTCCGACAGCATGCTGCCATTGACCCATCCTTACATCGCGCTGCTCGTCAGCCACTTGGCGCCTGCCACCGTTGACGCTTCCCTGCGCGATTCCATCTTTGAATCACGAACCCAAGCCCTGCAGTCCATCCACGGGGCCGAGCTCCCCGAGGTTCTGTCGCCGCTTGCCGAGCACTTGTTGCTGTTGATGGAGGGCATCTACAAGGACACGCCCGAGGTGGGGAAGAAACTCAACGCAGCCGCTCTCAAGGCGTTTTCTCCCATCAGCCGAGCCTTGGCTGGTGATGGCGTGGTAAGTGCAACCCACATTCGCAACATGGGCAGCAGTCTCGACGATCTTGACTTGACCCTCATCGAACGTCGTCTGTTTGAGGTGATGCTGCTCACGCTTACGATGAACGGGCACCTGCAAGCCTACAACATCGGGATGGCCAAGTCGGATGATGCCGAAGAACTTGACCAACTGCTGACGAATGCCGTGCTCCCGCTGCGTCTTATTCAGTCCTACTCCGTGCTCATGGTGGAGCATGACCTCGGCCTTGCCAACTTGGTATCGTGGTACCAAAAGAACGACCCGCTCTCCCCTTGGGCCCCCCTCGCTCGTGCGGCGTTGTTCGCAGCGAACGGGGATGAGTTGAATTCTGCCCGGGAATACTCACGGGCGGCAGAACTGTTCACCAAGCTGCGTAAAGCAAGCTCTCCAACAAAGGAGGCTGAAGGCACCGACGACAACGATTTCGCTCTGGCCCTTCCCCTGACCCTGTATCGAAAGTCGTTGATTCACTACGCCCATGCCACCTCGTGGGCGGAGGCCGTGGACCTGCTGGAGCGCGTCCCCGCCCTCAAGACCGCCATCACGGAGCGGTTCAAGCTCTACCTTCGCGTCTGTCACCTTGCAGGTTCAGACACCGACGGGGCTGCACGCTTGATTCGTCAACACGTGCAGCAACGCATTACAATCACGGAGGAGGACGTTGAAGGGAACCCGGTCGAACGTACCCGTACCACCTACAACGAGGAAGAACTCGACCTCCTGCGAAACTACCCGTTCGAGCAGGCCCATCTTTTGCCACCTGAGCCCTTCCTTGGCCGAGTCACAGCCGCCTCGACGCGCATCAGCCGAGACCTTCGGCGGTCCCGGACGCAATTTGAGCACCAGTTCCGTCAAGCCATGCAAGGGCCTTCACCCTCCATGGAGGAGATTTACGAGATTGCCAAGAACGCTGCAGAGGAAGGCGCGTTTGAAGGTCTGATGTACCTTGAGCGGGCACAAAACTCAACCAAATTCTCCATCACGGCCCGCAACCGATTGGCGGGTGTGGAACAGGCCCTCTTCTCCCAGTACAAAGAGAACATTCCGACTTCAAAGCGACGTTTCCTCCACAATCTCTCGCTCTCTCCGCTCGTCATCGTCGACACGAACGTCCTCGTCGACGCCCTGGTGGAGAAGATGTATCAGCGGATGAATCTGGTGTTCGAAACCAACCTGAACATCCTCGGATCCAACCGGTTCCACCGCATTCTGCTCCACCACGCTCAAGCCAAGCGATTGAAGATGATGATTCCCGATGATGTCCGAGGTGAACTCAAGCAATTCGCCAAGGACCAGCGACTGTTGCCTCGGTTCCGTTCCGCCATGGTGAACGCCGAGCAACTCGAAGAAACGCTCAGTGAAGACGTCATGATGAGCCTGGTTGAAGATGTCCTTTCCGAGTACAACACGTGGTCGCCCAGCGCTGACATGGTGTCGGGTGTTCCCGACGCTTCCGACGAACTCAACACCTTCCTTCTGCGACACAGCGATGTGTTTGACGAGTTGACCGAACTGAAGGGTTATCGAGGCGTTACCTACCGAACCGAACTCGAGGGCCGCGCCATCTACCCCGAGGCCACCGACCTTGACATCTACCGGCTTGCTACACACCTGGCCTCGCTTCCGCTGCCCGACATCGGCGCCGTGCTCGTCGCAACGATGGACGGTGATTTCACGCTGGTCGACCGAGCGATTGAGGAGCGCTTCGGCTTCAGCATCGCCAAGAACAACCGATCCCTGAAACCCTGGTTGAAGCGTCAGACGAACTGAGGCACGTCGCTGACACCACTCGGCTTGAGGGGTTGTTGAGCCAGTTCGTCGAGGAAGGCCTTCCCGAGCAACATTGGACACTTCAGGTGGGCTCGGTCGGCGACTGTCATCTCCACCTCGTAAGTGGTACGACCCACACGAACCTTCCCTACCACCAGCTTGCGTTCCTGAGACCCCATGGCGTTGCGAACCTTCACGCTGCCAACAACGGGGAGCTGCAGCGCCTTGGCCAGGCCTTCATCGATGGAGCACCGCTTGGCACCCGTGTCCAGTTTGGCCTTGATTCGCACCCACCACTTTCGGTCTGCACCGCCTTTGATGCTGACCCAACGGGCGTCGTAGGAGCGAGGCATCGTGTTCACCTTGGCCGGTTTCACATGTGTTGAATCATGGCGGCACCGAAGGAACTGCAGGAGAGCAGCGTGGCGTCGTCCATGAGTCGTTCGAAGTCGTAGGTCACCGTCTTGTTCGAGATGGCGCCTTCCATGCCTTTGACGATGAGGTCGGCGGCTTCCTTCCAGCCCATGTGGCGCAGCATCATCTCGGCCGAGAGGATGAGGGAACCGGGGTTGACCTTGTCTTGTCCGGCGTACTTGGGAGCCGTGCCGTGGGTGGCTTCGAAGATGGAGATGCCCGTGTCGTAATTGATGTTGGCTCCGGGAGCGATGCCAATACCGCCGACCTGAGCAGCAAGCGCGTCGGAAATGTAGTCGCCGTTGAGGTTCATGGTGGTCAACACGCTGTATTCAGCAGGCCGGGTGATGATCTGCTGAAGCATGGCGTCGGCAATGACGTCCTTGATGACGATCGTGTTGCCGGTGTTGGGGTTGGTGAGGGTGCACCAAGGGCCACCGTCAAGTTCGGTTGCCCCGAATTCTTCCTGAGCGAGGGTGTAGCCCCAGTCTCGGAATCCACCCTCGGTGAATTTCATGATGTTCCCCTTGTGCACCAGCGTGACGCTGGGCTGGTCGTTGTCGATGGCGTACTGAATGGCGGCACGAACGATACGGGCCGTACCTTCCTTTGAGACGGGCTTGATGCCGATACCCGAGGTGTTGGGGAAACGGATTTTGTCAACGCCCATCACGTTCTGGAGGAAATCAATGACCTGCTTGGCACCGTCACTCTCTGCTTCCCATTCAATGCCAGCATAGACGTCTTCACTGTTCTCGCGGAAGATGACCATGTCCACGTCTTGAGGTGCTTTGACGGGCGAGGGAGTGCCGTCGTACCAGCGAACCGGGCGTACGCAGGCGTAGAGGTCCAATTTTTGCCGGAGCGCAACGTTCAGTGAGCGGATACCGCCGCCCACAGGGGTCGTCAGCGGTCCCTTGATGGAGACGAGGCCGGTTTTCATGGCGTCCAAGGTGGCTTGGGGCAACCATTCGCCGGTGGCGTTGAAGGCTTTCTCGCCAGCCAGGACTTCCGACCAGACGATGGTTTTCTCACCGCCGTAGGCTTTCTCGACCGCAGCGTTGACCACGTCGATCATCACGGGGGTGATGTCAACACCGATGCCGTCGCCCTCAATGTAGTGAATCACGGGGTCGTTGGGGACCTTGAGTTGGCCGTTTTCCATGGTTACCGGTGTACCTGTCATGTCTCTCGTCATTGGCCACCAACCTCTCCTTCAAGAATGAACCGCCCCTGCCCTGTGCATGCAAGGACGCGTGGAGTGGACCGGCGGGACCAGCCTGAACGGCATCAACGCCGCAGGGCAGTCGATTTCGATGGACTGGGAAACCGGGCCGTCACCCATGCAACTCACCTTGCAGATGGTCGGTGCCTGTTCGCTGGTGGACGTGGTTATTGGACTGAAAGAACGGCCATTCTCCAATGCGTGGGTGGACTTGGATTCAACGCGAGCCGACACTCAACCTCGCCGCTTTACATCCATCACCATGGTGTACCATGTGGTCGGTGATGTGCCCCAGAAGTTGGTGGAGCGCGTGGTGGCCAAAAGTCACGAAAAATACTGCAGCGTATCGGCTTCATTGGACCCTGAGATGGTCATTGACTGGCGCGTCGAAATTCATCCACCATCAGAGGCTTGACGGTCGTCCATGGCGGCTCAAGGCTTCAGTCAGTGCCTTGCACAGGGCTTCGTACACCGGCGTCCATCGGGTGTGCAATTCTCGCGGTGCAGCCATCGGCTTCCATGCATCTTCGACCGCCAGGACGGTGGCGAACGGTTTGATGGCCTGGCCGCCCATGTCAATGATGAGGGACAGGTGGTATGCGTCACGGTCGCGCTCAACAGTGAGGCTGTCCATGTCGATACGGCCGCCGGAAACCGAAGCGCTCAGCCGTTCGTGGTCGAGGAGGTCTCGGGCCAGCGTTTCAAGCAAGGATTCGACGGTTTCTGTTGAAACCACCGACGAAGTGACAAAAGCATCGGCTGGAAAAGCGTCGTCTTCGTCGTCATCATCCATGAAGGCAGCCAGTGGATCGTATGGCTCGGTGACAGCGCCCGGGGAAGCGCTTCCCTCCTGTGGCCCAACCGGCGTGTTGAGGCCGAGGGCTGCGTAGATGTCCATCTCTCCATCGTCCTCCTCAATCGGCATCGGTTCTCCCATCATGAGTTAATTCCAGTTCTCTTCATACTTAACGGTGGGTTTCTGTCGGACCGTCTTGCATCATGGTTCCCGGCATGAAGCAAGCCTCTTACCACACCGAACGGTGGCGTCATCATGGTCCACCGCCGTCTTGTTGCCTTGGCAGTGTTGCTCTTGGCGACCACGGCCAGCACGTGGGCGGTTGCCTCTCCCAATGGGCTCGGTAGCGAAGCGAACGAGGGCTGCCTCTGTCACACGCCGGATGCATCGACACGGGTCAGCGTGGTCGGCCTTCCTGAAGCCTTTGAATCCAACACGACCTACGACCTCACGCTCACGCTCAGCAGTCCAATTGAACCTTCAGCGAACAACTCGCAGGGTGGTTTCCGTTGGGTGGTTGATGAAGGTCAACTTTCAGTGGTGAACAACAGCACGGTGCAGGAACTGGACGGCGGTTGGACCCACACCTACGAGGGTTCCTTTCTTCGAACATGGGAGGTGCAGTGGACTTCACCCACCGACAACACCACAGCGGCTAATTTCGTGATACACGGAAACGCCGTGAACGGGAACAACGCCCCCACGGAGGACGCTTGGGCCACCCTTGAACTCGTTGTCCCCGGCCAAGCGTACGAGGGCGATTTGACCCCTGACGAGGGCATTGATGGTGTGAGCCAAACCGATCGAATGCTGTTGGTTGTTGGTTTGCTGCTCATTGCGGGTCTGCTGTGGGCCGTGGCCCGACCTTGAATCAATTGACGAACTCAATCTGTCGGTTTCGCAGCGCACGAAGCTGACGGTTTTCGGTCGAACCGTGAATCTGGTCGCTCTTGACGCCGGTCAACACCAGCATTACACGGAGTTCGTCGCCCAATTCTTCCTTGACCGCAGCACCCCAAATGATCTTCGCATTGGGAGAGATTTGTTCCTTGATGAGTTGCGAACAACGTTCGGCTTCACCCAGCGTGAGGCTGGCGCCACCAACCACGTTGATGAGCGCGCCGCGAGCATCACTCATGTCGAGGTCAAGCAGCGGTGAATGGAGGGCTTCCATTGTTGCAGCATCGGCTCGCCCGGGGCCTTTCGCACTGCCAAGGCCAATCATGGCCACACCGGCTCCTGAATTGACGATGGACTTCAAGTCCTCAAAGTCGAGGTTGACCATGCCGTCGGTGGTCAAGAGTTCGGTGACGCCCGTGATGGACCGAACCAACAACTCATCCCCCACTCGGAACGCACTGGCAATCGGGAGGTCCTTCACGCCCTCAATCTCGAGCAGGCGCTCGTTAGGAATGACCAGAATGGTGTCGCAGTACTCGCGAAGGCGCTCCAGGCCCCACTCGGCGTTTTGCTTCCGAAGTGATCCTTCGGACTTGAACGGGTAAGTGACGACAGCGATGGTCATGGCGCCTTGGGCCTTGGCCAAACGGGCCACATGACCGGCTGCGCCGGTGCCTGACCCACCGCCCATACCAGCCGTGATGATCGCCAGTTGGGTGTCGTTGGTGATGCGTCTCAGCACGCGTTCGGATTCCAGTGCTGCTGCTTCTCCTTTGGTGGGGTCACCACCAGCGCCTCGACCACGAGCGGTGCGGCCGATGAGCACCTTCTCCTCGATGGGGGATTGAAGCAGCGCTTGGGCGTCGGTGTTGATGGCGTAGCCGGTCACGTAGGACGAATCGAACAACTTCTCGTCAAACAAGCGATTGATGGCGTTGCAGCCTGCACCGCCCACACCGTAGACACGGATCCTCGGTTGGAGCGACTCAAGCAGTGCCTTCAGTTCTTCGTCGGAGCCTTGGCCAGGCGGTTCTTCGTGGACGACCACACGTTGTTCCTCTTCGGAGAGTTCCAAAACGCGTTCGATCAAATGGCGCATGGCCAGATTTCCCACGATGACGATTTGAATGTGCCGCCCCGTGAGGGGATCCATCCAGCGGTTTCACACCCACTTTCCGTTCGCCGTCTCAGTCTCGAAGGCCTTCTTCGGTGACCTGGTAGACGCACTCACCGTCGGGGAGGTTGGGTGAGTCGACGAGCCGAGCGATTCGGCGACCTCCCTTGGCCTTCCTCAGGTAGAGTCGGAAGGTACTGGCGTGGGCCAGAATGTGGCCGCCGATGGGCTTGGTTGGGTCGCCCCACATGGCGTCAGGCTTCGAGTGAACTTGGTTGGTGACGAGCACGAGTGCGTTGTTGACGTCGGCCAGTTTCTTGAGGTCCTTCAGGTGGCTGTTGAGCTTCTGTTGGCGTCGGGCGAGCATCCCACGTCCGATGAATTCTGCACGGAAGTGGCTGGTCAAGGAATCAACGATGATCATCTTCACGTTCAAGCCCTTGCTCATGCGCTTGATCTCGTCAGCGAGAAGCATCTGGTGAGCGGAGTTGTAGGCGCGTGCGACGTGGATGCGGGAGAGCACGTAGTCGGGGTCGAGGCCGTGGCCTCGTGCCATCTGCGTGATTCGCTCTGGACGGAAGGTGTCTTCTGTGTCGATGTAGAAGACATCACCGTCGAGTCCACCCTGGTCAACAGGGAGTGTACAGTTCACGGCGAGTTGGTGGCCAATCTGCGTTTTACCGCTGCCGAACTCACCGTAGACTTCGACCAAGGCTTGGGTCTCAAAGCCGCCACCAAGGAGGTCGTCGATGGACTGAACCTTGGAACAGAGTTTCTGAACTTCACGTCGGCGCTCGAGCAGGGCATCACCGGAAACGAATCCACCGATGTTGGCCATTTTCTTGGCAGCGGCGATGATCTTGGCAGACACGGCTTCACCGAGTTCGGCTTCTTCGGCCAGGTCGGCAGGCGACATGACGGCGAGGCCCAAGAGTTCCTCAAAACCGGCTTCTCGGAGCTTCTCGGCGGTGGCGGGCCCCACGCCTGGCAGGTCTTCGATGGTCACCTTGACCTCTTCTTCTTCGGTCATTGAAGCAAGGTTTTCTTCCTCCGGTGCTTCATTCTTTTCAACTTCAATACTCACTTTTTTCTTCGATTTCGTTGGCATGTTTCATCCCTTCATCCCATCGGTGGATGCCTTCCGTATATGAAGGAGCGAAGGAGGGCTGGGAACCAATCGTAGATGTTTATCTCGTGAAAACCGAGGCCAATGAGCCGCAGTCAGCGTTTTAGTTCACTTTTCGTTTTGATTTCGTCAAAGTGAAAGTGAAGTTCAGTCTTGCTCAGTGGTCGCTGTTTCAATCGGGTTGGGCGGCGATTCGACGGCTTCGTACGAGACGGTGACGACGTGGTGCAGGTTGAGCGAATCGTTTCCTGAGTCAATGCTCACGTTGAGCGCCCAGTCTCCGGCCACGATGTTGTACTGGCTGTGGGTCCAGGACGCTTCTTGTCCGTCACCGATTTGTTCGGTGTGGAAGGCTTGCTGCTCGCCATCGGGGTTGTCAAGGTGCCAGGTGACGGTCACGGGCGTGCCCGCAATGATGCTGGATGGATTGCTGATGGTTGAATCAACCTCGATGCGTTCCGGTGCCGGGCAGAGGCAATCAGGGGTGGTCGGCACCACCATTGAATCGGGGTCATCGGTGTTGCTCTGGGTCCAATCGGTTGTTTTGTCAATGCGAACAATGACGTTGGTTGAGGCTTCGTTTCCGCTTTCATCGGTGGCCGACAGCACGACCGTAAACAGCCCGTGGGTCTGGTAGGTGTAGGCGATCTCCGCCTGGTCGTTGGCGTTCACGGTGATGGCGTTTGAGCCGTCCTCATCATCGCCCGGGTCGAGCGAGAAGGTCGTCATCGCTCCTGCCTTTGAGGTGACCCGAGCGAAGTCAAAAGCCAACTCAACACCGGTTTGAGACAGCGTGGCTCCGTTCTGAACGCGCTCGAGGATGGTGCCCGAGGTGGATTCGTAGTGAACGGCCATGGTGATGGGATTTTCATCGTCATCGTCATCCACGGTGCTCAAGCAACCGGCGAGGCTGGCACACACCAGCATGGCGAGCGCCGTCATGGCCTTGACACGGGCGGCTCGCATGCGATGAGGGTGGACCTTCCACCTCATCAATGCACCCGTTTTCATGATGGACCGGCGACGGTGGTTTGAAAACGGTGAACCGTGGCGCAAGGGATAGCGAGGTGGGGTAGTCTGGATATCCCGTCGGGCTCATAACCCGGAGATCGATGGTTCAAATCCATCCCTCGCTACCATCATCCATACTGGTAGTAGTCGTGCTTAGGCTGCAGACTGTCAAGGGCCGACTGCAAGCGAGCGTTGGCGGCTTGCTCACCTGCAAGGATTGCGGCGTGTTGGCCTTCTAGACGTGCGATTTCGGCTTGGCAAGCCGGGGCCTTGCCGGGCTGATTCGTCGCTGCATGCCTGAGCGAGTTGAGCACCGTTTCGAGGGCCACCGGCGGGGAGGCGGTCGGTTGGAGTTCAAAGGTGCCGTTGGCGTGGATCACGTCCCCGGCAGCGCTGACGGCCGCCAACAATCGGTCGACGTGGGCTTTGGTGGGCATGATATCGGCGGCCGTGTGAGCGGCTGCGAGGTGGCCGGGCGAGAGTTTCTCGCATTTGGCAAAGGCCTTCGAAGCCGCTCGTAGTTTCCCGGCCGCAGCGTAGAGCCTTCCCGCTCGCAGATGGTCCTCATGTTCGGGTTGCATGGCCTCAAGCATCTGCGGTGCGTGCTTCTGGAGGATTTTCACCAGGGCCTTTCGCTCGCTGTGCATTCGCTTGATGCTCGCCATGCTTTGGTCAGCCTTGTCTCGCATGAGGTAGACATCGCACATCAGACGGAGGCCCTTGAGCAGGAAAATTTGTTGCTGCGGGTCGCGTTTTTTCTTCGCCAGCATCATGTCACAAAATTGGGTCGCCATCACTTCCGAGAGTTCAAGCCGCCCCTCTTGCATGTAGCGTTCAATCTGATGCAGGGTTTGCGATGGGTCCTGCATCCCGAACATGGTATCAACCTCGCTGAGCACCACCGAGGCTATCATGCCTTTGATGAGCGGTTTCACGGTCCACCTTCTGCGTTTATTGACCATCGCCGCCACGATTCGTTCATGGTGACCTCGTGTGTCCTCGCTGTGTCTGGTACACCCGGAACCGGGAAAACAACCCTGTGCGAGGCGATGGAAGGTGAAGGCTGGCAGGTGTTGTCGCTGGCCGCCCTCGCTGAGGAACACGATTGCATCGGCCCGGTTGACGAAGCGGACGGTGCCGCCCCCATCGACGTCCACCGACTGGCCGAAACTTGGGAGGCGCCCGAGGAAGGGCGTTGGCTCGTCGACGGCCATTTGGCCCATCTTCTGGAGGTTGACGGTATTGTGCTCCTTCGGTGCAAACCGTCCGTCCTGAACGAACGCTTGTCCGCACGTGGTTATGATGATCGGAAGGTCAAGGCCAACGTGGAGTGGGAAATGACAGCGGGCCACTGGGCTGAACTGATGGAGTTTGAAATTGACCTACCGCTACTGGAATTGGACACCACCGGAGGTGGGGCCCGTACCGCCGACCAGCTTCGAGTTTGGGTGGAGGAAGGGTTACCGTCGCTTCCATTGACGGAACAAGCGATGGACGCCATCGATTGGCTCGGAGAATGAGGTGGTGGGGGCCAAACGCCCCACAAACCATAACACCCGTTCCTCGGTGGTGAAGCCATGGCCCTCGAAAAGATGCGCAAGCGATGGGAGTCAGCCCTCCAGCCGGTCTTGAACGCCTTTTCCTCGTTCTCACCCGCCACCGTGACGTGGATGGCCCTGCCGTTTGGGGTCGCCGGTGGGTTGCTGGCCATGTACGCTCCTGACGAAGCATCCGGCGGCTGGTGGCTGCTCGGCGGTGCATTGAGCATCGCGCTGGCCATGCTGTTCGACGGTCTTGACGGCTCGTTGGCTCGAGCCAAGGGCGAAGTCACACGGTGGGGCGATTACTTGGACCACACCATCGACCGTGTGCTCGATGCTGTTTGGGTGGTTTGCATCAGCGCCTCGGTGTTTGTCGGCGACATGACGCTCGGCTTTGCGGCTGCCTTCCTCACCTTGCTGGGTTCCTACATGGGCACGCAAGCCCAAGCCGTTGCGGGTTCGAGGAACTATCGTGGCTTTTCGCGAGCCGACAGGACCGTACTCACGTTGCTGTCGCTCATCGTCATGGGCGTCATGCTGTTGGGGGGTTGGTCCATCGACGCCACGTACCCTGGCTGGTTCGACCACATCAACGTCAACCCCCTCAGCCTGATCGTCTTCATCTCTGGACTCGGCGGGTTGTGGACGTTCAGCGTTCGGTTTATGCAGGCCAAAGGCGAAATACAACGCTTGGACGCCGAAGACCCGCTCCCGCAGCCTGAGCGAAAGTAGGGTCAAGTGCCGAAAATCATGGTTGAACCATGGTTCATTTTGGCGACCCCCGTTCGCTCCATACATCGGCATTTTTGACCCCCGAGAAGCGACATAGTCATAACGGACGAAGGCGACATATCAGATGATGGGTAGCCCAAAGGCTGAACAAAACGGTGGTCTGCGCGCCGTCATTCTAACCGCAGTCATGCTCCTTGCGTTGGCTCCGTTGAGCTCCGTACAGGCCAACGGCGACCCTGCCAACCTGCAGGCGCAGAACATCCTCGCGACGTTTGACAACACGACCGAAACCACGGTCATCACGTGGGAAAACATCGCAACGGGCGGCCAGGAACTCAACGGTTTGTTCAGTGCGAGCTACCAACTCTACCGCCACACGGCGCCCATCGACCAGACGAACCTGGCCAGTCTGACGCCGTTTGCTCAGGTGGATGCGTGTGATGCCGGCGTGGCCGGCGGCAACCCGTTCAACTGCCAGGGCGGCACCCACCCCGGCCACACCGTTACCTTCCCGGTTGAACCCGGCACCAACGGCACGTTCTACTACGGCATTACCACGCTGTTGAGCAACGGCACAGAGGCGGCTGAACTCATCTTCAACGGGTCTCAAACCTACGAGCCCGTGTTGGAGATCACCCGCAGCGTTTACACGCCGTTCATCATCTCCGTCGAGTTTGACGCCGCTGCCAGCCAGACGCACATCAACTGGCTCAACTACAACGCCATCAACAACATCCTGCCCACGACCGGTGAGGATGCACTTCAGATTCGTATCTGGCGAACCGACTACCAAATCACTCGTGAACTCGGCGGCTACCTCGTCGCAGAGGAAACCCCCATCGCTGTGCTGAACGCCACCGAGAGTTCCTACACCGTTGAGATTCCTCCCAACACCCAGCGAAGCAGCTACTACTCCATTACCTACCTCCTGCCCAACTACACCGAATCGGGAGATGACTACGAGGACATCCGCTTCGTCGGTCAAAACACGATGGTTGACCCCGTGGTGGAGGACAATCAGCCACCCAGTCAACCCATTCTCCTCTCGGCAGAATTCCTGGCCAACGAGGACGGCACGGGAACGACCACCATCACGTGGGGCGATGTGGCTGGCGAAACGGGTGAGACCTACCGTGTTTACCGCTCCGACCAACCCTTCTCCAGCATCCTGCGCAACGACGTGTTCATGCTCGTCGAGGGTATCCTGGAAGGCATCAACTCCTACGAGGTTCAGGTCCCACAGGGCTTCCTTGGTTTCTCCTACTACTGCGTCGTGACCGTCGACGCCACCGGCGTCATCAACACCGATACGACCGGCGATGCGTGCACCAACGGCATCGAGGAGAACGCCTTCTACGGATGGGTCGCTGAGCCGACCAACGTTCATGCCGAGTTCATCGGCGACCGAACCACTCGGGTCACCTGGAACGACCAACTCGGTATTGAAGGCGAGATTTACCACATTTGGTACACGACTTACCGTGTCTCCGGTGCTCAGTTTGTCGAAAATCAAACCATGATGTACCTCGGCACGGTGGGCGACGGCATCGGCTATTTCGACGTTGAAGTGCCCGAAGACGAATACCGAACCAACTCGTTTTACTTCGTCACCTCCGAGGCGCTTTACGGCAACATCAACGGCACGTACCACTACACAGGACTGGTTCAGAATTACTTCAACGTGCCATTCGAGGACACCCGTGCACCCAACCCACCGCGCATCAAGAACGCCTTTTCCATCGGTTCGTTGAACCTCGTGAGCCTTGAGTGGTTCAACGAGGACGAAGACAACGAGTCCTACTCGATTTGGCGCCATTACGGTGAGCCCTTTGGGGAGGACGAGAACGACGTCTCCACCATCCAAAGCGATGGTTGGGAGCCCGTGCTTGAGGACATCGATGCCACCTTTGTCATGAGCGACACGCTGACCCGTGAGTTTTCGATTCCTGCCGACGTGGACCGCAACGTCTGGTACGCCGTCACCATCACCGACGAGTGGGGTAATTTCAATGGCGAAATTTTCGCAGGTTTCGGTGGAAACGCCTTCAAGGTCGCTGAAGACACGTTGCTCCCAGAAGGCGAGTTGACGGTCTACAACGACGAGGGGATGATCTACGACAGCACCACGCTTGTTGCCGGCCAGTACTCGCTCCGTGTTCAGGTCAACGAGGACCTCGGCACCACGCCCACCATTCGCATCACCACCTCTGACGGTGGTGTGCTGACCGGTGAAGACGAGCCATTGGCCCTGCTCAACGACAACCGAAACAACCCCGACGTGGGCCCGCTTTACACCTACGACTTCAGCATCTCGTCCAACTCCAACGCCGGCGACATGACCGTCTACGTCGTGATGGAAGACGAATCCAACAACGTTGTCAACCAGAGCTGGGACCACTTATCCATCGACGCTCAACTTCCGCAAATCGACATCTTCTCGCCCACGCCCTCCAACGACGGCTCGAAGTACCTCTACGGCAACAAGATCAACGTGCTTGTGGGCGTTGAAGACGACGTCGTGGTCACGTCCTTCCAGTACCGCTTCACCTACCATTTCGGCGGGAGTACGGGCGTTTCGCTTTCCACGCCGTGGTCGGACTTGACGGGCATCACCTACCTTGACGAGAACAACCGTTCCTTGACCGCCGACATGGACATCTCAGCGGGCAACTTTGAGCCCGGCATTCACCGACTCAGCGTTCGCGCCACGGATGCAGCTGGCAACGAAGTCGCACAAAACGTCCAGTTCATCGTCGACTACTGTCGCAACCGCCTCGACGGTACCACCATTTGTTCGTACGAAGAAGCGCTCAAGCCGCCCGTTGAGCCCGAGGTCATCACGCCCTCCTTCAGCGACCCGCCCTATGTTGTGGTGTGGGTCATTGCCGTGGTCAATCTGCTGGCCATCATCGTCTCGTTGATGATCATCCAAACCGGTATGTCCGGCCCCAAGAAGAAGAAGCGCGGGGACGAAGATGAAGACGACGAGTCCTGGATGGCTGAATTCATTGGCACCAGTCAAGACCTTGACATGGACGCCGTCACGGGCACGGGCAGCGCCTCGGAATCCAAAGAAGAAGAGAAGAAAGAGGAGACGAAGACCGCCGCCGAAGACGACGATGACGATCCCTTTGCCATCAACGTGGTTCAACGCAAAGAGCGCCGACGCAAGAAGAAGGAGCCTGAGCCTGAGGACGACGATGACGACGACGACGATGACGACGATGACGACGACGACGATGACGACGATGATGAGGAGGAGAAGCCACGAAAGCGTCCTGCTCGGAAGGTTGGTCGCCGTGCTGCCCCTCGCAAAGCGCCCGTTAAGCGTCGAGCAGTGAAACGAAAGTCCGACGACGATTGATTCGACGTTCATCGATGAACGGAGGTCCGTAGCGTGAGGAAACAGGAGAAGGTCGGCTACGGCTTGGTGGCCCTTTCGCTGGTGTTGGTTGTGCTGGGCTCCATCGGGTTCACGACCACCGGTGAGATCACCGATTTGCCGACGCCCAACGTTCCCGAGAAGACCTTCTTTGGCGATGACCCCATTCCGGAAAACGGCCTCAGCACCTTCATCACCGCAGAACTCACCCTGACGTGGGACCGCAACGACATCTACGTGGTGATTGTTGACGAGGACGAAAAGAAGTCGTGCGAATCACAACCCCCTGGCTTGTTCAATGAGGGGTCAACCACGGCCTGTACGCCCTACGACGCCGACGTGCTTGCAGCGGGCAACAACGGCGAGGAAGGGCTGACCTGGGACGTTGAACCGGGTGTTCACTATGCAGGCATCGGCACCGTACAGGACACCCTACCAGCAGGTACGCAAGTCAACATGTCGTACGCCGTACACCTCCAAGCGGGCTTCGTGACCTACTTCTTGTTCGCCTTGGTCGGCATTGGCGGCTTGGCGTACTCTCGGGTGGAGTGATCATTCCACGCCTTCGTAGTACGTGGCGACCGCCTCATCGATTTCATCGAGAATGGCGTTCTCGTCCAACGTGAGGGTCATGCCGTCTCGCCGGAGGGCTCGACCGCCCACCCAGAGATCCATACAGTCGGCGCCGTTGAAAATCAGGTTGGCCAGGTGGCGGTTATCCGACCGCCCTCGAGGGCGCATGCGAACGTCATCGAGGTTCCACACGGCCCAATCCTTGCTGCCTTTGGTCGCCAAATCCATGGCGTCCACAGCGGGTAGCAGGGTGGAATCCCAATGATCGTGACGTTGCACCAGCGACGCCAAGCGTGCCTCGGCTTGCATGTTGAGGCCGTTGCCCGAGGAGGCGGCACCGTCGGTGCCGAGTCGCACATCCACACCGGCGTCCATGTAGGCTGGCAGCGACAGGGTCCCGCCGCAGGCCAGCTTCATGTTGGAGGAGGGGCAATGAACAGCTGTCGCCTCGTGCTTCTTGAGCATCCGAATCTCGTTTTTCTTCACCCACGAGGCGTGGGCACAAACGGTACCCGGCTGGAAGAAATCGATGCTGTCGAGGTATTCCACGGGGTAGAGCCCGGTCTTGGCGTGGCAGTCAGCCACCTCCTTGCGGGTTTCACTGACGTGAATGTGAAGACGGCCCTGGCGGCGTTCAGCGAGTTCGGAGGCCCGAAGCAGGGTGTCCTCGTTGCACAGATAGACTGAGTGCGTGGCGATAGCGTACTGAACCAGGTCGTTCTCTCGGTTGGTGGCCAAAAGACCGTCCAATTCGTCGAGGGCCGAAGCAGCATCGGGGTGGCTGGGGAGGGCTGCATCGCTGACGGGGCCGCCGACGAGGCCCCGAAGACCGGCGTTGGTCAGCACTTCACCGGTGACACTGGGAAAGAAGTACATGTCCGCTGCAAATGAACTCCCCGTTCGGATCATCTCCGCCGCTGCACAACGGCTGCCCATGCGCACGTAATTGGGCGTGATGCGCGCTTCGGTGGGGAAGATGGCTTCGTTGAGCCAACGGTGAAGAGGAAAACCGTCGCTGAAATCCCGGGCGTTGAGTTGCATGGCCAAATGCGTGTGCCAGTTCTGGAAACTGCGGGTGATGAGTCGCTTGGAGCCGTCGAGGTCCTCCACGACGTCTTCGTCGCCGTTGGAGGCCGACCACGAGCCGTCGGCGTGAAGCAGCACGTCGCCCGTGACCTTCTGGCCACCGCGGTCGTAGAGGACCGTGTTGCGGTAGCGAACGGGTGCATCGCTCATGGTGGGGCCTGCTCGCCATGATTCATGAACGCTGAGGTTCGCACCGAGGGCCTTATGTTTGATTGGGACAGCGGGAAGTTTGCCGCCACTGTGGCTTAGTTGGTAGAGCATCTGATTCGTAATCAGAAGGTCGGGAGTTCGAGTCTCCCCAGTGGCTCCTTCACGCGTTGGTTTTCGAGACCACGTCGACGCCGAAGGCCACGGCGCTCTGCTCGAGGCTCACCACGCCAGGAAGCGGACGTCCAGCGATGTAGTCGAGGCAAGCGCCTCCTCCGGTGGAAACGTGCCCCATCTTGTGGGCCAAGCCCCGCTGCGCCACCAGGGTGGCCGTGTGGCCGCCGCCCATCACGGCGTAGCCGTCGGATTCGGCACAGGCGTTGAGCATCTCGATGGTGCCCAAGGCGAAGTCAGGGTTCTCAAACACGCCCGCTGGACCGTTGAGAATGATGGTTCCGGCTTGTTTGATGGCCGCCGAGAGGTGGAAGACCGAGCTGATGCCGATGTCCCAGAACGGGGCTTCGATGGGGAAGTCCTTCAGCGGGATGTCCACTCGGTTGCCTTCGATGTTGGCGGCGAGGTCCACGGGCAGGTGGATGCTCTTGCCGTGGTCCTCGATGAGCGTCTTGGCCTGCTTGATGGTTGATGCCCAGTTCTTGCCGAGTTCCTTCTTGAGAAAGGCTCGGTTGGGCTCGCCGATGTCGTAGCCAGCCAAATCCAACAGCAGGTTGGCCACGCCGCCAGTGGGCCACAGCGCATCGGCGATGCCGTTGCGCAACATGTTGTCAGCGACCTGAATGGAATCGTCCACCTTGACGCCCCCGAGAACGGCCAAACACGGACGCTCGGGGGTCTCAAGGGCGTGGTCGAGTTTGCGAATCTCGTTGCCCATCAACTCGCCCGCCACGCAGGGCAGGAGGCTGGTGAAGCCGACGATGGACGGCGTGGAGCGATGGGCGCAGGCGAAGGCGTCGTTCACGAAGAGGTCGGCCACGCTGGCGAGTCGCTGCACGAGGTGGGTTTCGCTCATGGCCGCCAGGTCGCCCTTCACTGAGGTCTCTTGCTCGTCCATGCGGACGGTGTTGAGCATCAGCAGTTGGCCGGCCTGGAGTTCCTCAATGGCTTTCATGGCTTTGGGGCCGTGAATGTCGTCCACCCACTTGACTTGACGACCGAGCAGGCGGCCCAATTCACGGGCGTGGCCAAGGGTGCTGGTGAAGTCGTCTTTGCCGGGGCGGGACTGGTGGGCGAGGAGGATGACCTTCGCCTTCACGAGTTTCTGCAGGGTCGGCAGGATAGCACGGATCCTCGTGTCGTCGAGGAAGGCCTTAGTGGCGGGGTCAAGCGGGCTGTTGATGTCCACGCGAAGCAGCACGGTTTTGCCGTCGACGTTGACGTCGTCCAGCGTGAGGACCTTCGCCATTGACCAATCCCATGCGCCTTCGGTTTTTCATCCCTCGCCCGCCAATTTCCCTTCTTTTTTTGCTCTGCGGATTTCATGGAGAGGTCGCAAGACGCGCGTGCCTCGCTTTGTTTAGGCGCGAAAGGTGATAAGTCCTGCGACGCCCTTGGCTTGCATGGCCGATGAGTCGCCCACAAACGGCACTCCGTTGGAGGGTGCCCGTCGTCGCGCGTCCACCGCCACTTCGTCCTTCGGTGTGTCCCGACGAGAGGGGCACGACGCCAGCGTCTACTACACCAGCCGCCTCAACGAAGGGTTGGTCAGTTCACGGGACGTTGGCGCCGCACAAGCCTTCCCAGATGAGCACGCCAACACCGTGCTGTGCGGCGACTCACGCACCTTGCCGCTGCCCGACAACTGCGTGCAGTTGGTGGTAACCTCACCTCCCTACAACGCCTCGAAAGATTACGACGAGGACCTCTCGCTCAAGGAATACCTCACGCTGCTTCACGAGGTGTTCGCCGAGTGCTACCGCGTGCTCACCCCGGGTGGCCGGATGGTGATCAACGTCGCGAATTTGGGGCGAAAACCGTACATCCCGCTCTCGTCTCACATCAACATCATCATGGCCGAAATCGGCTTCTTGATGCGCGGCGAGATCATTTGGGACAAATCCGCCAGCGCCGGTTCCTCCTGCGCCTGGGGCTCCTTCCAGTCGGCCTCCAATCCCTGCCTGCGAGACGTCCACGAATACCTGCTCGTGTTCTCCAAGGGCGACTACAAACTCCAACGCAGCAAGAAAGAGCGAGCGGAAGGGCGCCTCGACACGATTCCTCGCGACGATTTCATCCAGCACACGAAGTCCATCTGGTCCTTCGCCACCGAGCGTGCTTCCCGTGTCAACCATCCTGCACCGTTCCCGGTTGAACTCCCCAAGCGCTGCATCGAGATGTACTCCTTCACCGGTGACGTCGTCCTCGACCCCTTCAACGGTTCAGGCACCACCTGCGTGGCCGCCAAAATGCACGGTCGTCGCTACCTCGGTGTTGACTTGTCAGAGGAATACTGCGCCATTGCCGAAGAGCGCCTCAGCCAGACGGAGGCCTTGGACCTCGACGACATCATCGTCTAATCCTCGGTGATGTTGTCCCAGAAGGTTCCGCCGGAAGGCGACTCGTCCGCCACGACCTCGTTTGCTGCGATGTCGGCCATGACCTCTTGCACCTTTTCCAAGACCGCCTGCTCATGCGGAGCGGCTTCGGGCTCAGCGGGCACGGATTCAACCGGTTCCACGGCCTGAGCGAAGGCGGGTTGGTTGGCGTCAACGGCGGTCGGGTAGGCCTCGCTCATCACGACCTGGTGTTCGGCTTTTCTTGCCTTGGCGATGCCTCGGCCGATGAAGACGTGGAGCAAGATGCTCAGGCAGCACATGCTCGCGCCGAGGTCAGCGATGGCGTTTCCTGAGGCGTAATCCTCCATGTAAGCGTCAAGGTCGCCCTCCACAGCCACGATGCTGACCCAATCTCCAGCGCTGAAGCCGTAGCGTCCCTCGGTGAGGTTGTTCAGTCGAAATTGATAGCTGTCGGGCGACGACCAACGGTCGCAACTCGTTTTCTCGACCGGTACGAAGTCGTACGAACCGTCGTGGCGGTCGACGGAGAAGCCGAAATTCTCGCAGTTCGCCTCGACATCGTCCGTGAACACGATGATGGACATGTCAGCGTGGTAATCTTCAATGTAGAACGAGCCACTTGTCCCGTAGGCGAGTTCTTCCGTGCCGGGTTCGGTCAGCGATGCACCGGTGGCGATCAACACTATGCTCAGCACCACGAGCGTGAGGAAGACGGGTCTGTACCACTTCTTCTCGCCCATGTCAGGCCATACCCTCTCTCCAGTTTCTAAGTTGGTGTCCCCGATTGTTCCGATTGGGTTTTGAACGGGTGCCGTTCACCTAGTATCATGACCTCGTGGTCGCCCTCGGACATCGTCGGCCCGGACGGCGAAGACTGGCGCGTGCCGGTTTCAGAACTCGAGGCTCGTCAAACCCGTTTGGCCGAGATGCTGGCCCAGGCCGGTTTGCCAGGGGCCCTCGTTCAACACCCTGTTGACCTGTACTACTACGCCGGTGGCCGTCAGGACGGTACGCTGTTCGTCCCGGCCAAAGGGGCGGGTGCCGGTGTGGAAGCCGGCGGCGACGGCCGGGTGGCGTTTGTTCGACGCTCGCTCAAGCGGGCCGTTTGGGAAGCAGGAGGCGACGATGCACCGCATCGCATCGAAGCCTTCCCCCGTCTCTCTCAGTTTGCTGACCACCTCCGTTCGCTGGGCGTCACCGACGCCCCTGCCCTTCAATTCGGCGAGGCACCGGGTTCGTTCACCGCTCGTTTTGCCTCGGCCCTGTCGTCGTTGGGCGAATGCGGCGACGCCACGGGCGTCATTCATCGCCAACGGGAAATCAAGTCTGCCTGGGAAATCGAGCAAATGGACATCGGCGCTTCGGTACAGATGCGGATGTTCGAAGCCGTTCAGGCCGTTGGCGGCGAGGGCATGAGCGAACTTGACATGGTGGCCGCGGCCGAGGCCGTCAGCCGAAGCGAAGGCTTTGGTGGCAACGTCCAGATGCGCCGATACCCGCTCCAGTGCGACCGTGGCGTTATCGTGGCCGGGCGCGCCGGTGGCATCCCTTCCTTCTTCGACTCCGCCGTTGGCGGCACCGGCCCGCACCCGCTCAGCGGCATGGGCTCGGGCTTCAACCGCGTCAAGACAGGCGACCCCGTGCTGGTCGACTTGGTTCACGCCCATCGCGGCTACATGGTGGACGCCACCCGCATGTTTGTCTCGGGTCGGTTGAGCGAACAGTGGCAACAGCGCCTCGAGGACATGATCGTCGTCAAGGAAGAAGTCGTCGACGTGCTCGACCAGGGCCTGGCTTGCAGCCAAGCTTGGGAACAAGGTCACGCCTTGGCGGTGGAACTGGGCTACGAGGATCATCTGATGGGCACCAAACCCGACCAGAGCCGCTTCCTCGGCCACTCCATCGGTTTGCAACTCGATGAATCTCCGGTGGTCGCCGCTGGATTTGACCGCCCCCTCCCGGTGGGCGGCACGATGGCCATTGAGCCGAAGGCGGTCTACGCTGAAGGCAGCGTGGGCAGCGAAGACACGTGGGTTCGCGACGAGGACGGCATGCGGCCCATCACGGCCGACGGGGCGCTTCCTTGGGTAATGGAGTGGGATGCATGACACAAGAACACGAGGATGGCGAAGTTTGTGAGAAGACCGAAGGTTGGGACGAAGAAGACGTGGGCAAGCGCATTGTCAAGCGGGTCACGGCCAACGGGACCTACTTCAACGAACTCATCGTGAGCGTGTTTTGCGCCATGTGCGGGGCATCGTTCATCGGTCCATCACGCGAAGCCGGTGGGTTTCTGGGCGGTCATGAATGCCTCCATGCTTGGGAATTTGGTCAGGTGATGGGGCGCAGCGACGGCTTGACCGAGTGAGTCAAGGATTTGCACCACATCATTGAAGGGTCGCACGACCACCACGAATTTCATGGTCGCCAAGCCCTACTCCAGCAGCCACATCGCCGCGGTGTCGTCGCATTTCACGACCATGCGCTTGTCGGGCGACGTGAAGGACCGGCTGGTCACCTTGCTGTGCGAGGAACTCGACCGCTTGGTGCCCCGCATGGAGGACGAAACCCTCGTCCAAGACCCCGAACGCAAAACCCTCGACGACCCACGTCGCAGCCGCCTCAACTACAACCGCACCCGTGAGTTGATGATCGACCGCATCAAGAACGTGGAATCCGTTGGTTCCGCCGCCGTTCAAGCGGGCATTGACCACCTCGAACAGCACCTCGCCCAGATGCTCCGCCATGCGGCTGAAGCCGCCGAGCGAGACCGCGTGGCGACCATCAAGCCTCGCCATCTCGACCGTGCCCTGCTCAACATGAAGCCCGCCGAGGGCGAAGAAGAAGGCGAGGAGGTCGCCGAAGTGGGGGCCGCCGAGGAATTTGTGGCCAGTCAAGCCGGCGGTTTGGTCACGCCCACGGCCTTGTTGTCCATGGCCAAGAGCATCGCGAAGATGGGGGTCACCAAAGACGCCCTCGACGAGTTGCTCTACCTCTACGCCGAGGTGCTCGAAGATTTGGAAGAGGACATCCGCAACCACGCTCAACTCGGCAGCAATCCCGTTCAGTTCATCGAATCCATCAACGCCATGCGCGGCATGATGACGTTGGGATGGATACGAGCCCGACTGACGCGTGCGGCTGAACACGCCAGGGGGCGCGGTGCAAAGGTGATTGAACTCCAGGACATCATTGACAGCCAATCCTACGCTGCGGAGTGATGGCATGGACCCCCAGGTCTTGACCGACCCGCACCGCACGCTGGGGATGGACCAACCGACCTTGCTCATCCTCGGCCGACCGACCTGCGATGACTGTCAGGCGTTCTATGCCGACCTGGCCACGTGGACGCCTGCAAAGCCGCTCGAGGTGCTGACGCTCAACCTGCGTGCGCCGGAGGGCGAGGTCTTCTGTTCGCTCAACTCGTGGACCGAACACATTGATTTCGTGCCGTTCAACGTGCTCTACGTGAACGGTGAGCCGGTCGATGACTGGACCGGCGGCGATCTTGAACGTCTTGAGGCCGCCTTAGCAGCGCTGGAGGCATAGGCATGGAATGGACATCCGTCCTGCTTTCAGCGCTCTTCGCCGGCATCGTTGCGACAGCGGTGACCGTGGCCATCGAGAAGTGGGGCGGTTTAGTGGGCGGGTTGCTCGGCACCGTGCCTTCGACCATCGTGCCTGCCGGGATTGGTATGTACGTGGCCGGTGGTGAAGATGTGCTCGTGATGTCGATGTCGGTGGTGCCGCTGGGGATGTTGCTCAACGCTCTGTTCTTGGGGGCGTGGGTCGTGATTCCTCGCTGGTTCCCGGGTGCACCCTACCTGTTGGTGCTGACCACCGTCGGCGCGCTGGCCTTCTGGAGTCTGCTCGGCATGGTGTTCTTGGTGGCGGTTGACGAACTCACGACCTACCTCAGCCTCCAGCAACTGGCGGCGTCCGGCCTTGTGCTCTTGTTCATCACCGCCGTGGTGTTCAACCGACGTCCGCAACCCACGCCAAAGGGGACCAAGCGTGTCTCCACCCTGGTCTTGGTGGCCCGGGGCGTGATGGCGGCCACGGCCATTGGCATCGCCGTGGGGTTCTCCGGCCTTGGATTCCCGACCCTGGCCGGGCTGGCCAGCGTGTTCCCAGCCATTTTCCTCACCAGCATGGTGGCCTTGTGGTTGGCCCAAGGTCCGACCGTGCCTCAAGGCGCAGCCGGGCCGATGATGTTGGGCGGTGCCAGTGTGGCGGTGTACGCCAACGTTGCCATGTGGTCGTTGCCGGCCTACGGGGCCGTCGTTGGCTCTGCCATCGCTTGGGTGGCTTCCGTGGTTGGCTGGTCGCTGCCTGCTTTCATGGTGCTTCGCAAGCACCATGCGAAGATCAACGGTTGATCGCTCGGGTCCAACGTGGTGCAGCGGGGATGTCAACCACGTTGACGTGAACAAAGGACACCCCTTTCACCCCGAGCAGACGCTTTCGCAGGGCCTCCAAATCCAGCAGGCAGCACGGGCAGTGTGGGCGAGCGGGCCGAACGGTGAGGTTCACCTCGCCGTCTTCGGCGATGTCGACGTGCTGAACGATGTCAAGTTCGGGGTAGGGTTTGGTGTCGTGAGGGTCTCGCCATCCGCCCAACACGCGTGCAACACGGCGCTGGAGGGCGACGTGCTTTCGTCCCATGTGCTTCCCTCAGTTCTCGTCCTTGACCAAGTCTTCGGCGTCGTCGAGGCGTAATTCGGCCAATCGGCCTTCCACCTCACCGAGTTCCTCTTGGCATCGCTTGAGGAGGGCAGTACCCTCCTCAAACATGGCCAGCGTTTCGTCGAGGTTCTTTCCACCTCGTTCCAGCTGGCTCACCAGGTCTTCCAGTCGTCGCAGGGCCTCATCGTAGGTCATCGTGTCGTTCGTCATCGTTCATCCTCCAGGGGTTCAATCGTGTGCACGTCGGCGGCCGCATGGCCGTCGGCGAATTGGAGTTGGATGGTCTGTCCTTCCTTCAGGCTGGCGATGTCCGAAATGACCTCGCCCTTCTGGTCTTGAACCATGGAATAGCCGCGCTCGAGCACCCGTTTTGGGTGAGCCGCCTGAAGGGTCGCTTCGAGTTGAGCGAGGCGTTGGCGCCGGTCGGCCACGGCAGCGTCCATGCTGCGTTGCAGGCGATGGTTCAGTCGGTCCAGTCCCTGACCGTGGCCGGTCAAGGTGCTCGTCATGGTTCGCTGAAGTTGGTGGTTGAGGTGGCTGAGGCGTTCCTTCGCTGCGTGGATGCCCTTGCCCGGTGCATGCTTGAGTTGGTTGGCCAGCAGGGCCAGGTGTTGGCGCCATTCCTGGAGTCGGCGAAGCATGGCACTTTCCACTCGACCGTCCAACTCGTCGAGCCACTGCACGACGGCGTTGCGATCGGGAACGAGGCGTTCGATGGCGTTGGAAGGCGTCGAGGCGCGCACGTCAGCGACGAGGTCCGAGACCAGATGGTCCTGTTCGTGGCCCACGGCGGAGATGATCGGCACGGTGCTGGCGAGGATGGCCCGAACGACCGGTTCGAGGTTGAACGCCCAGAGGTCTTCAGGCGAGCCGCCGCCTCGTCCCACGATGACGGCGTCCACCGGCGGCAGGCCGAGCCGGCTTGCGATTTCGGGCCGAGCCAGTTCCCGGGTCACGGCCAACCCTCGCACGATTTCCTTCGCAGCGTGTTCACCTTGAACGAGCACTTCAATCACCGTGGTTCGCATGCCCGGCCAACGGTCGGCCATGAGTCGACGCATGTCGGACAGGGCTGCTGAATCAGCGCCCGTCACGATCGCCACGTGCTTGGGCAGGGCGGGAAGGGGACGGCTTGGGATGTCAAGGGCTCCTTCGGCTCGGAGGGTTTCGATGAGTTGCCGCTTAGCCTCCTCCATGGCGCCCAGGGTTGGGACCGGTGGGATGCGGGCGACGACGATCTGCAGACGTCCTCGCTTGGGCCACACATCGACGCTGCCGATGATGACGACCTCGCTGCCGACCTTGATGGAGGGGTCCACGTGCAAGCGAGCGCTGCGCCACATCACGCAGTCCATCTGGCCGTCATCGTCCCGGAGAGAGAAGTAGATGTTCCCGTTGTGAACGCTCCACGAGGAGACTTCACCCTGCAGGGCCTGATGCTGAAACAGCGGGTCGTTCTTGACGGTGCGTTGGACCAATTGTGCAAACTGACCGATGGGCAACGGGCCCGTCGTCGTTTGATGGCCCGCTGACATGATTGGAAAGGGGCGTCAAGGGTTCTTGAAGCATCGGGAGCCATCCTACGGACGGTGGCATCCCCATACCGAGCTTCTCCTTCGGTTGGAGCGGCGTCAGTCGTTCGCCTCTTCGACGTCTCGCTCACGCTTTCGCATCAGTCGCTCGTGGGCCTGACGGGCTTCCACTTCCTTGAGTTTGAGTTCCACTCGGGATTTGAGAAACCACACCACGATGTAAACAGCGATGGCGTTGACCACCAGCAGCACCCATTCGGTGCGGCCCCAGGTTTCGAACAGCACCATCCCTCCAGTCAAATCGGTGGCCGGATGTCAATGTCCACGTCGCCACGAGGCTTGCCAATGCAGCCCAGACGTGCCCCTTCCTCGACCAGCCAATCATCGAGACCTGGCGGGAGTTCCTCGGGCAACGGGACCTCACCGAGGATGAGGCTGACCATGCAGGTGCCGCAGGTGCCGGAGGTGCAGTTGGTGGGCAGGGTGATGCCGCAGGCTTCGGCGTGGTCGACGATGGTTTCGCCGGGGTTTACGGCGCATTGACCCAGCAGATGGGGGCCTCGGAGAAACCGAATCACGGGTGCAGGCGGCTGGGTCGCGGGCGGCTCAGCATCGGCGGTGAGCGTGGCCGGACTTGCGGACATGGACGCCGCCTCATCGAGCCTTTTCTCGGGTCCAACGGCCTGTTTGCTTGTTGAAGAACAGGCCGGCCTTCTTCATCCACTTGTTGAACTTGGTCGCACCAGCGCCGGTTCGTAGGATGAAGTCCTCTCGGTCCTCTTGCGCCTGAATGTAATCCTTGGCGGCGAGGGTTTGGTCGATCCAGTCGTTGATGTCCATGAGGCCGCCGGCCACGACGCTTTCCTCGACCACTCGGGTCATTTCGTCGGCCGTTGCACCGGTCTGCTCGAGGTCCTTGCGGATGAGGTCGGAGACCGAAGAGAAGTCCATGCTGGCAGGCTTGGGTGGAACGGGGTTGCGCGGTGGCTTGTCGGGGTCGATGAGGATGCGGTTCCCGTCGAGCACGGATTCCACGTGCGTGGCGAGGGCCGGGGTGAAACTGGTTTCGCATTCCCAGCAGATGAAGGCCCAAGCCTCGGGTTGGTCGGGGTCGCGTGCCTGCCGGGGGTCGAGTTCGTCACCGCACTCGGGGCAAGCGTGGAAGATGAGGCCTGGCACGTGCTGGCGTCGGAAGTCCACGATGTCCTGGGGTGTGCCTTCGAGTTCGAGCATCTCGTGGTCCCGAGCGGCTTCGAGGCCACGGGTTTCGAGTTGGTCTCGGATCTTGACCTTCTGGTCGTCTTTGCCTTCGTCGTGGAGGCTGTTCTCGAGTTTCACGATGAGTTCAACGGTTTTGCCCAGGCGGTTCATGATGAGCTTCTGGGCTCGGAAGGCCTCGACCTTGGCGATCTTGAGGCGTTCCTTCTGTTCGGCCAGTTCCGTCAGGACGTCCTTTTGCTTGCGCTGGAACTTGATTTCCTCAATGCGGGATTCCTGCTTCTTCTCGGGAGCGAGGACCTTGGAAAGGAAGCGCTCCTTTCCGTGGGATTGCGGCCCAGCGGTGATGATTTCGATGACACCTTGGGCGATTTCTTCCTTCAGCCCGTAGTTTTCCACGAGCATCGTTTTGTCGATTTTCTTCAAATCGCCAATCTTCAGCCCGGCGTCGGCGAGTTGGTTGGCCGTGGTGTCGTCGATACCACGGCGGAGCAGTGCAAGATAGGTGTCCTTCTTTGCCATTCCATTCCCCCCGACAAGTTGAGGCGAGCAGACACTCCTAAGAAAAGTCTCTCCCCAGCGTGTTCAATCCAACGACCCGATTTGAAGGCTCACGCCTCTTCTTCGCACGAAGCGAAATCCACGCCCAAATCGGCCCACTCGTCCAGTTCCAAGGTCTCAGGACGGCGTTGAAGGCGAGGGTCGTGCTCCATGGCGGCATACGCCCTTTTCCATCGTGCAGCGTGCCATCCGGGCACGCGGGTGAGGCGTCGAGGCGGTTGCTTCAGCGTCTTCTTCAATTTCTTGCGACGCTGGTCGAAGGCCGCACGAATCATCTGCACCATCAAGCGTCGGTCGCAGGGCCAATCCTCGTCGTGCGGCGTCATTCGCAACAGGCGAGAATGCACTTTGGGCATGGGCGAGAAGGCGTGAGGCGGCACGCGCTCGCCCAAATCGGCGTCAAAATCCAGCGCCACCACCATGCCCAGCGAACCGACGTCGCTTTCGTATTCCATCACCACACGCTCGGCGAATTCCTCCTGCACGAGCATGACCACGTTCTGCAGCAGGGTCGTGTTCGGGTTGCGATGGTGGCGGGTGATGACGTCGATGAGGGGGGAGGAGATCTGGTAGGGAATGTTGGCGACCACCCGGGTGATGTCCTTGGGCCAGGCCACCTGGAGGGCGTCGCCTTCGAGCAAGGTGAGGCGCTCCTCGGCGAGTTCCTCCGCAAAGACGGAGCGGAGATGGTCGCACGCACCGCTGTCAAGTTCCACGGCGGTGACCTTGCATCCGGTGGCGAGCAGGGCTTCGGTCAGCACGCCGGGACCGGGGCCAACTTCGAACACATGGTCTTCCACGTCGACCTCGGCCCACACCACGGTGCGCTCGATGATGTCGTCGTGAACGAGGAAGTGCTGGCCCAGCGACTTGTTGAACGGTTGCTTGGCGCGAAGGGCGTCAACGAGGCGTCGAGCACCCTTCATGCTTCCACCGGAAGAAGAAGTTCGATGAGACGGGGCACGAGGGTCTTGTCTTCCATCTCCTCAACGAACCGCTGGGCGAGGAGTTCTGCGCCCTTGATCTTCGCCAGCGAGTTGAGCTCGTCCATTGAGGCAAACACGCCGACTTGGTCGCGAGCCTTGACCATGTTGCGAGCCTTGACGGGGCCGACATCGGGCAACAACTCGTAGGAGTGCTGCTTGAGCGACATGGGCCCGGCCTTGTTGTAGAACTCGTCCACGAAGTATTGGCCGTGCTCTTCCACGAACATTTGGACGAGCGCTGGCAGGTCGGCCTTGGCCATGTTGGACATCTTGTCGAGGTGGGCCATGCCGATGATGGCGGAAATGGCCTCTCGCTTGGAGCGGTCCTTGCCGATGTAGATGCGCTGGTTGACGGTCATCACGTCGCTTCCCTTGACCTTGACACGGCAAAACACGAGCGTCTTTTCGGTCATGACGGTGGCCACGCCGCCCTTGACGTCGTGCTCGAGTACACGGCCCCAGGATTCGTCCTTCACCGCTTCGGGTTCAGGGCGTGGCTGGTCGCGTCGACCCTGACCACGGCCGCCGGGTCGCCCACCCTGGCCTCGTCCACCTTGGTTTCGGCCGCCTTGGCGTCCACCTTGGCGCTGGCCGCCACCGCCTCGCTGACCGCTGCTGCGTTGTTGCGAAGGGTCGGGCTTGGGTTGAGGCTTCGGGACCTCTTGACGGCCCATGGGGGGCGGGCTCATTTGGTACTTGGACAGGTCAGGGGCGTCCTTCTTACGCGGACCGGACGGGGTCTTGATTTGACGCCTTCGCCGTTGGTCTGACATCGAACATCACCTGGGGAGGATGCGGGTCGCATCAAATGACTTGGGCCACGATATCGATGACAGCGGTGATTTCGCTGTCGTCAATGACGATGCGCTTCGAGCCGAACACGGCCTTCACGTCGTCGGGCGTGGCGGGCATGAGTTCAGCCAACTTGGCAGCAAGGTCGGGGTGCTTGGCCAGGGTTTCAACCTCGAGGAGTTTGGTGCGGAGTTCTTCGAACACTTCGGGCTTGGTCGACACGCCGTTGCGAGCCTCGCTGGCCGCCCATTCAGCGTGCTGAAGGGCCCACTTCTGTTCGTACTTGAGGGAGCCACGGCGCTCTTGGGCGTCGTACAGCATCTCACGGACGGTGGCAAAATCCAGGAATCTCTCTTCTTCGGTCATGGTCTATCCCTCACTCGAGTGGGCGGAGGTGCTCGGGGCGAGCGATGACGGTCTTCTGCATGTTGCCGTCCTTGACAGCGACAATCCATGCAACACCTTGTCGCTTCGTGATGAAGCCGGTGCGACCGTGGAAGCGACGGTGGGGCATGCCACCTTGCTGACCGCCGTCGAGGACGATGGCGACGCGGTCGCCTTCCTCGTATTGGTGCATCACGCGGCGGATGTTCAAGCGGCTGCGTTCGTTCTTTCGTCGTCGCAAAATGCTACGGGTACCGACTCGCTGGCCCTTTGAGCGCTTCATGTTCTTCGCCTCCAAACGCTCCAATTCAGCGCAAGCGCCTCTTCGGAGCAAGTTGCCGACCCACCATCCCCATATAAGCACCGCGACGGTGCTGACCGTGGGTTTTGGTGGGCATCAATCGGCGTGAATGTCGCCCACGTCCAGCCACACCACGTTGCACTTGGCCTTGATGAGGGCGGCCACCGAAGGTTGAGTACGTCCGCTGTCACCGTGCACGGTCTCTTTGACGTAGGTGCCCGATTCGCAGCGAAGGGTGAATTCGATTTCACGTTGGCCGTTTTCGTTGACCTCGATGAACGGCGAGTGCGCTTCGAACACGGTCCGCTTTCGAATCAGGTCGGAGCGGCGGTGAGCGACACGCTCGGGCGTTCGCTGGGCCAGCTTGATGCCGTTGAGGCCCTCGATGATCTTGAGAATCGTCTCGTCGTCGGGCAAGTCAAACACGGCTGGTGCAGGCGGCAGGGCAGCGAGGATGCGCTCAATGAGTTCGTCTTTCTTTCCGGACTTCGCCAGCCCGTGGGTCTCGGCCAGCGCCACGAGTTCGGGCTTTTTCATCGCCTTCAATTCGGCTTCGCTTGGACCGGCGGGGGGGACCTCGATGGTGGTCTCCAGCGGCTTGGTGCGGTCCGCACCCTTGTCGCCTCGGCGCTGGCGTCGTCGCTTCTTGCTTCGGTTTTGGACGTCCTCTTTCGTCATGTCCACCGGAGCGGTCAGCACGGCGTACTCGGCCTCGTTCATCGGCTCAAGCGTGAAACGAATCGTGTAGGACTTCTCAGCAGGCGTGTCCTTGATGCGGACGACTTCGCTGCGGGTCGAGGGTCGAATGGAGGACACCTCCACCGAGCCTTGGGCCGCTTCGTTGATGATCTCGGCCAACTTCTCGGCGTTGAAACTGCGCTTCTTCGGTTCTTTGACTTCGAGCACGAAGGGTCGCCCTCGGCCCAAGCAGCGCACGTCAATGTCCTCTCGACCCATGCCGTGGAAGGCGTGTTCGGTTCCGCCGAAAATCTCCAGCATCGGGTTGCCCACCAAGTCCTGAACGCTCTTTTCGTACTGCAGTCCGGTTTGGTCGCAGCGCTCGCACCCTCGTCCCTTGCAGGCTCTGCAGGGCCAGCGAGTTTGGGGGATACCGCGCTCCAGTTTTCGGTAGCGCCCGTAGACGTAGACGGCTCGAACATCCAGTTCCACCGTCAGCGTGAGCACGTCGATAAGCGCCAGCACGTCGGGCTTATCGTTGACCAGCGTGACGCCATCCAGTCGGTCTTTCAAGCGCTTGCCGATCTCATCCACCAACGACGACTTCAGGGGATCGGAACCGCCGGCACCGAGGCGCTTGCGGAGTTTCTCTTCTTCTTCCATCTGGTCCTTGGGGAAGCGTGCACCGAGTTGGAGTCGGCTGATGTCGTACGGCTCAATCGCGTCAAAGATGATGTCAGCGAGCAGGTCCACCTCCTCGAAGAGGTTCTCGCAGAAGGGGCACAGCGGCTCGTCTTCTCGAATGTTGGCCAGATGGTTGTCCTGTTCCACCACCGACGCCCGGATGCCTTGACCAGCGTCTTCGAGCGATTGACCGTAGGTGCGTTTGCCACCCACGCGCCCCAAACAAGCGTCACACGTGCCCTGGCGGACCAGATGCTTGAGTCCGGCCGGGCGGGGGGCTCGGGGGATTTCTTCGACGTGGGTGCCCAGTTGCATGGCGACTTCTTGCTGGTGGGCTTCGTCTTCCTCCACCGGTTCAACGTCGTCCCACAGTGAATAATCGGTTTCACCGAAGCCGGCGTTGGCGTACTTCATCCAGTCCTCGTCGTCGTCCTCAACGTCGGCCGTATCGGGTTCGTTGCCTGCCATGTCGCCACCACCTTCCCGGGGCCAACCCCAAAGACGGCACGCTGACCGCAGGCTCAATCCTTGATGAAGTCACCGATGAGGATTCACTTCTGGTCCATGAAGGCCAGCACGCCGGCCACGATGGCGAGCACGCCGCCCAGCACGGTCATCCAGACGCCCATGCCCGCGCTGGTGTCGATGTCGGAATCGGGCAGCAAGAGCCACCACACCAACACGGCCAGAAGCATCAGCACGCCGGCGGCCATGCCGGCCCACTTTCCGTGCTTTTCCGCCTGGGCGGGCAGGCTGGAACCGATGGAGCCGGCACTCAACATGAGGGTACCCAGCAGGGCGCCGATGGAGCCCAGCCAGAGCACGAGGCCGCCGGTTGAACCCGCAGCGGGCGTTTCCAGGCAGGCGTCCCGGGTCTCGGCCAAGTCGGCCAACACGGTCTCGTTGCCCATGGCAAAGCCAGAAGCAAAGGCGTAGGTGTTGTCGCAGTAATCCTCGTAATTGCCCACGATGGCGTCGTCGATGTCGTCGGCCGTGTTGTTTTCTGCTGCCGCAGCTTCCATGTCCTCGGCGAGTAACCCGTAAGTGAACAACTTGCACTCATCGATCACATCCTGCTTGGTCAGCGAACTCCCCGGCGTTGTCTCGCTTTGGGAACAATCGTACCGAATCGTGGTCAGACCAGCGCTCAATCCCTCAGAACCTTCCTCGTTGTTGACGATCCACGAATGACTGAACTGGCCAGCCATCGACAGCATCAGGGCGAACACAATGCAGCCCACGGCGGCCCACATCATCGGCGTCGTACCGCCGGCAGGCAACGGCGTGGCGGCCATCGGGGCATAGGCGGCTTGTGCACCCATCGGGGCGCCCACGGCAGGCGCAGCGGCCATCGGTGCGGCCGCCACGGGAGCAGCGGCGATGGCGGGTTGAGCCACGGGCTGAACGGCGGGAACGGCTTGTTGTGAGACGGGCGCCATCACGGGCGCCGCCACGGGCGCTGCCACACCAGGGACGAAATCGGGGTAGTGCTGGCGGGTGTAGGCGAGGGCGTTTTCGGGCGAGTGGCCCATGCCGAGCACCTGATTGTAGTAGTCTTGAGCGGCTGACATCGGCGGTGTCTTGGCTCGGTTGATAGATGATGTTTTCTCCGATTTCAAGCCTCTTCGTCGGCAGAGGTCGCCGAATCACCCGCTGCCTGTGCGGCTGCGACTGAGGCGGCGGCGGAAACAGGGTCGTTATCGGCGGGCGTGCTGATGAGGCCGAGCGCAGCGGTGGTCAACACGAGGCTGGCAAACAAGGAGAGAGCGATCATCGCGGCCGAAAAGATGCCGAAGTTGGCAAACAACCCCATCGGCGAGAGGGCGATGACGAGGAAGCCGGCAATGTCCGAGGTGGCCGAACCGAGCAGCGCCAAACCGCAGGCACCGCCCACCGCAGCGAGGGCGTCGTTGTGGGATTCGCCGTTTTCTCTGCCTTCCCGATACCGTTCGGTAACGTGAATGCAGTAGTCGATGCCCACGCCCAGCGAGATGGTGGCAATGGTGACGGTGACGATGTTGAGCGAAGCACCGGCCACGTACATCAGGCCGTAGAGCCACACGACGACGAGGAAAATCGGGACAAAGGTGACCACGGCTTGCTTGGGGGAGCGGAAGCCGATGGTGAGGGAGGCGAGCACGAACACCGAACCGAGAATAAGCGAGGATTGCATTTCGTCTTGCATCGCGGTGGAGGCCGTGTAGCGGGTGATGGGACGACCGGTCAACATGACCCACGTCAACGGTTTGTCCTCTTCTTCCTCGCCTTCTGCTTCGTAGGTGCCGCTTGAAAGGTTGGTGAAGACCTCCAAATCTCGCCAGACTTCGGCCACGCCGCCCTGCATGCCGGGGAAATCCTCGGGCTGGGTCATGCCGAAGCGAATCTGCATCATGTCGTAGGCGGCGTCGTCGCCGTTGACATCGAGCCACGGCCGGTCGGGGTCGAGGTCGACCACGGGCATGATGTAGAGCTGGACGATGCTCGCCGGGATGTCAGGAATCGGGCCGACCCCGGGCACGCCGTAGAGGGAGAGGAAGCCGTAGAAGAAGGCCAGGCATTCACGGTCGTTGGTGTCGACCAGCGGTCCGGAGCCGGCCAGTGAGCAGTTCATGCCAAAGCCGTCCACGTCCGGCTGCCAGCCAGCCGCTTCAAACGGCGTGCTGTCGAGTACGAGGCTGCCTTGAGCAGCGAACACCATCTCGTCGAGGGCGAGGATGTCGATGGTGCCGTCGGGCTGGCGGGTGATCTTGTCGGGCACGCCTTCGGGCAGCGCGTCCATGTCCTGGCGGAACTCGTCGATGGCGGCGAACACCCTCGGGTCGAGCACGTCGCCCAAAATCAGCAGGTTGGCTGGCTCACCCTCGTCAGCGAACCGTTCGGCGATTTCGTCCACGCCGATGGCGAAGTCCGAGCGTTCGTCAAGGAAATCTTCCACGGCGAAGTCGCCTTCCAAACTGGCCATGCCCACGGCGGCGGGAACGGTGATCAGCACGGCGATGAGCGCGATGACCGCAGCGGTTCTTCGCTGACCCGAACCGTGGGTGACTTGCTTGAGCCAGTCGGGGTTCACCAGCGATTTGACCTCGCCCTGTTCCCGCTTGTTCTTGCGAGCCTCCAACCAGTCGTCCACGCTGACCCGAATCAGCGGGGCCCACAACCCGGTCAGGATGAAGGCCGCCAGCACGCCCAGCGCCGCTTCGATGCCAAAGGAACGCAGGGCGGCGATGTCGCTGAACAGGTTGGCCGCAAAGGCTGACATGGTTGTCAGCGACGTGAGCGTGATGGCCCGGCCGACACGGGACACGGTGATGCTGCCGGCCTCCTCGGAGGTCTTGCCGTTGGCGCGTTCTTCCTTGTAGCGATGCAGCGCATGCAACGAGTCGTCAATGCCCAGCGCAAGCACGAGGATGGGCAGCAGGTTCGAGAATTGCGACCGAGCGATGAGGCTTAAGCCGAACCAGCCGGTGATGTTGGCAAAATGGCCGATAAGGCCCTGCATCCACAGCAGGGCAGCGCCCAAGGCAAACATGACGATGGCCACGTCCGACCAGCGGCGCAGGCTGACGTAGAGCAGCACGACGATGGCCAGGCCCATCATGGCGATGAGGCCCGCACTGGACTGAAGTTCCCGATTCACTTCCACGTTGACGCCTTGACCCAGGAGCAGGGTGACGGTGGTGCGGTCGTGGGAGCGCAGGTGGCCTTCAAGGTCCATGTAACTCCATTCGGTTGCGCAACCAGCCCCTTCGGCTTGAAGCTCCAGGCATTCTTCTTCGGTGTACTGCGGTGGGTGAAGCACCAACTGCCCGTCGGCCAATCGGTAGCCGCCCACGCGGAAACCTTCGTCGGTGAATTGAATCTCTTTTTCTTGATGGGCATCCTTCCAGACGACTTCCCACCCCATCTCCTGCAGTTTCGTGCTGTCAAGTTGAACCAGCAGCCACGTGGAGGAACCGGTCCACCGGCCCTTGCCCCACAAGGCTCCTTCCCACGTTCCGTTGGAGAGCAGCTTGCCGTAAATCGGTCCTTCTTGGTGGGCGGTGTAGTCGGCTTTGAAGCCGCGATCAAGGGAGAGCCAGCGCAGGAAGTTGTTGTTGGAGGCCTCGGCCATGCGGGCGGCCGCCATGTCGATGTGGGCCTGGGTGATGTTGGCGTCGTCAAATTCCAAACAGTCGAGCGGGAAACAATCTGTCCAGTTGGTCGGCGGTTCGGTGACAACGCCCAGCGGCGTGAGCCCGGGCTGGGTGAGGATGGAGGTGTTGTTCATGAAGCCCCGGAAGTGGTCCGAGAGCGAGATGGCGCCGTTGGATTGGTGGCCGGTCACGTCGTTGACCAGCGGCTTGAGGGCGGGGGCGAGCGGGTGCTCAAGCACGAGGTTGAGTTTGGTGTCCAGTTCCTGCAGCACGGTCAGGTTGAGGATGCCCCCGGTCGGGGCGTCGATGCCTTCCCACGGCTCGCCAGCAGGAACCATTTCTGAGGGGTGAGGCAAGGAGGCGTAGTCGGGCGAACCGTCGGCCATGCGGGGTACGGGTTGCCAGTCCTCCACGGCGGGGACGAAGTCGGGGTTCCGGGCCGAGACGAGGAACCCGAGGATGATCTCCGCATTCGGGAATTCCTCGTTGACGATGGTTTGCGCGGTTAACTCCGGCGATTCCATCTCGTAGGATTCCATGTCGATGGGCTGGAGCGCCGTCATCGCACCGGGAATCATCAGCAGCGTGAGCAGCACGACGGCGATGTGGGCACCACGCTTGCGGGGCAGGAGCCACGCTGCGATGCGGTCGTAGCGACGGCTCATGTCCTGAAGCCCGCGCTTCCGCCTTTTGAAGGAATGTTTCAGGAGCGTTTCCTTTCAACCTCCTCGTGTTTTTGGACCGTATCTCGGGCAAACGCTGGCTTCACTGTTCGCGAATATCGGCGAACCGCTTATGAGGGGGAGAACGGACGGAAAAGCAGGAAGGATGCGTTTTGACCGTCATTGACGACCTCATCGACCAGGCCAACGGGCTGGACACATGGGCGCAGTATGCGCTTGGTCTTGGCCTCACGGCGTTTTCCCTGCTCATCGTTCGGTTCCTGATGAAGAAGGTCATTCTCGACTTCGTCAAAGCGACCTCGTTCAAGTGGGACGACGCCCTCTACCGCCCGGTCACCCAGCGCCTCTACACCTTCATTCTCCTCGTCGGCGTCCAGCTCACCTTGCTGTGGATTCGCGGCGATGAGGAAGACCTCAACGTCGCTCTTGACCCGTTGTTCAGTGCGGCATACATCCTCCTGACGACCTCGCTGGCCAGCGTGGCGCTCAAGGTGATGATTCCGGTCATCATGGATCGCTTCTCCAACCCGTCCTCGGTCACCGTTTCGGGCAGCAACTCCCTCGTTATCTTCCTCTTGCGTGCCAGCGTTTGGTTCGGCGGCCTTTACTTGGCTCTTGACGAACTTGGCTTCGAGTTGCTCGGCCTGCTCGCCTCGCTGGCGGTCTGTTCGCTCATCATCGGTCTGGCCATGCAGCAGACGCTTGGCACCATCGTCAACTCGTTCATGCTCGCCCTTGACCAGCCCTTCGAGGTCGGCGACCGCATCGAAGTGGACGGCCACCTTGGGTCCGTTGTTTCGGTGGGCATCCTCTCAACCAAGGTGCTGACCATCGGCGAAAATCTCGTGGTCATCCCCAACAACAACCTCGTCAACTCGACCGTCATCAACCACGCCCGTGGTGGTGGCGACGGCCAGGGCCGCCGTATTTCGCTCGTGCTCGACATCGGCGTGGAATACGACGAGGACATCTCTCACGTCAAGTACACCACGCTTCAGTTGCTTCGAGAGTGCCCTTACATCATTGAGACGCCTGAGCCCCGTGTGCTCCTGAATGAACTGGGTGAGTACGCCAAGATCTTCCGCATGTACGCCTGGGTCGAGGACTACTCCGACGAATTCGTCGCCAAAGACTGGCTGTTCAAGAACATCGCCGAGCGCTTCGAGCAGGAAGGCATCGGTATCCCGTTCCCCACCGCTGTGGAAATCGGCGCCACCCACAAGGAGTCCTACAACAAGCAGCGCAAGGCCACCAACGTGCGCCGTGCGCGCCTGCAGATGATCAAGGAAGACAAGGCCCTCGAGCGAGAGCGTGCCGAGGCCAAGTGGGAAATCGAGGCCATCACGGAGAAGCTCAAGGACCCCGAATTGGGACGCACCGAGCGAGAAGGCCTGGAAGATTCCCTGCGTGAACTCAACCGTGTCTTGGGCATGTTCGAGGCCGGCGACAGTTGATTGCCACAGGCTCGAGAAGCACACAATTGGGGCGCGGTACCACGGTTGAAACCCATCAAATGGTTTATACGGGCAGACCCGTTCATGATAGGTATGGGCGCCGCTGATCTTCGCTACATGCAAATCAGCATCACGTCAGAAGCCGGCGAGCATTTGCCAGGGATTACGCTGACCGATTCATTCTCATGCGTTGAATTCCTCTCCCACATCAACACCGAAAACGGCAACATGCGATGCTTGCTTCGACTCGAGCACGCCGATCCGTCGGTCCTCGAGGGTTCCTTCGTATCGATGGAGATCCTTCGCGTGATTGAACAGAGCCCGACCGCTTCGCTTGTCGAAGCCATTGCTAGCGGACCGCTCCCTCGCATCTTTGCTGCGCTTGAGCATGTGTGGTGGGTGTCGCCCACCTACCTCACCAAGGAAGGTTTTGTCGTCACAATTCGAGGAACAGCACAAGCTCTTCGGACGGCCCGAGAAGGTCTCTCCTTGTTGCTCGGCGACCGCTACAAAATGAAACTCGGTGCAGAATCCGCCCACAATGCCCATTTCCTTGAATTGCTCCCCGAAAAGCAGCGAACGGTGCTGGATGTGGCCATCAAGATGGGCTATTACGACCGTCCACGACGTTGCACTCAGCGGGCCATCGCAGAAGCCTTGGACATCAAACAGGCCACCGTGAGTGAGCACCTTCAATCAGCAGAATCCACCATCATTCACGCCTTTGTGAGCGACCACTGAAGGCGCCAAATTCTACCCCCTTCTATCATGATAGGGAGGGGAGTCTATTGACCGTCGCGTGGAGGATGAGATTATGTCCAGCGGACGCTTTGCCGAAGTACGAACTCCCCTGATTTTGTCCATCCTCATGGTGCTGATGACCCAGGTCGGTTACCTTGACCTCATGAACGCCTGGTCGGGCGACGAAGAAACGCTGGACGACGCTGAACCTGTGGTCGCTTATTCACCATCGACGTCGGTCATGTACGGCAACAACACCGCGTGGACATCGACCATCGGCCCCATCAAGCACGCTGAGTACATCGCCCTGGCCTACGACGCCGTTCTTTTCCAGGCTGCGCCCAGCAAGGACTCGATGAAGGGGTGCCCGATGGCCTACAACGCTTCCAACGCCACCGTATGGCAACCCATCACCGGCTCCACCTCCCTCTGTGGGGGCATGGTGGGCCGTTATGTGGCGATGATCGACGACATCACCTACTTCACCTTCACGGCATCGACCTCCGCGACAGGCAACGGGCTTGGAGGCGACCTGTACGCCTACAACCCGGGGAACGACACCATCTACCTCATCTCATCCCACAACAACCGGGTGCATACGGGCGTCGTTGTTGGCCGAACCCTCTATTTCGTATCAGGCTATGGAGGGGTA
>CAXRAL010000020.1:0-42262 GCA_964228815.1 Candidatus Poseidoniaceae archaeon | reverse complement strand
AGGCCTTTGAAGCGAGCGACGGATGGTTCGCCATCGGCGTGGGCACCGAGAACCAGTGGCACAAGTTGGTGGCGGCGTTGGAGTTGGACGTCCCGGAGCACTGGAAGGACAACAGCGCCCGAATTGAAGAGCGGATATCGGTCGAAGCGACCGTTCAAGCGGCTGTGTCAAAGGTGGACCGAGCCACCCTCGAGGGGTTGCTGAAGGGCATACCGTGCGCACCGGTCAACACCGTCAACGAGGCACTGGCTGACGTGCAGACCGAGGCCCGTGGCGGACTCGTGGAGCATGGAGGTGTGATGACGCTCGCCAGTCCGCTGCGCTTCATTCGGCCGTCAAACGAAAACAGCGAGGTTTGACCGCCTTCCCGAAGGTAGCCGCCTTCCTTGAGTTTCTCGAAGGCCTGGTCCATGCGACGCTGGCTGAACTGACGTTCTTCCTGGAGGAATTGAACGAGCCCCGCACGGTTGACTTGCCCCTGCTTGAGGTGGGCTTCTTCCACGTCAACCGCAGGGTGATTGAGGAAAATTTCGCGAATCTCAGCCAGCCGGTCTGGCACTTCCTTTTCCTTGGCCTCGCAGACCGCTTCGAGCGTGCCGTGTTTCTTGATGAGTTTCAGACCGGTCTTGGGTCCGATGCCCTTGATGCCCGGATGGTAGTCGGTGCCGATCATGATGGCGAGGTCCACCAGTTGCTCTCGACTGAGTTCGTTGCTGGCGAGCATCTCGCCTAAATCGATGGATTGGGCGTGAACCACGCGCCCGTAGCGCTTGGTGCCGTCGTCCATGAGGTTGCGAACGAGCACGGGTGAGCCGTAGAGCAGGGCGTCCCAGTCTTGGGTGGCGACCACGTCAAGTTGGCCTTTGGCGGCCATTACGGCGGCTTGGGCTTCCCCTTCGGCGGCGGCGGTGACCCACGGGACGCCCATGAGGTCGAGGAGGCGTTGCGTCTCTTCCACCATTTGCGGGGAATAGTGCATGATGCGGGCGGCCATCTTCTGAGCCAGGGCAAAATCACCGGCGGCCAAGGCCTCCTTGTGAACTGCTTCGGCTTCCAAACGGCGGGCACGGCGGGCGGCCATCTCGTCAGCCTTGAGTTCGGGCGAGGTGCCGTCAAAGATGTAGACGGGTTTGATGCCCATCGCCAACAGCGTGGCCGTTCGGTGAAGGAAGCCCATCAGGTGCGACACCGGGTTACCGTTGGCGTCCCGAAGCGGCATACCGTCGCCCTGAGGTGAGCGGTCGCGCATCGTGGTGAGAAATTGAAAGGCGGTCAAGAAGGCGTCAATGCCGACCCGCTTGCCGGCCAGCGCCTTGAGGCTGGTCTGTTCTGCCGGAGCGATGTCCTTGAGGTTGCAGCCCATGATTCAAACAACAGGTCACCGTATGTAGCCGTTCGCCTGCGATTCCATCAAGAAGGCCGAGCCACAGGACCGTCCATGGGCGACATGCTGGCGTGCCTGCGCGGTTGGCACCCCGGTTTGGCCAAGGCCGAACTCGCTGCACTCCTGCCCGATGCTCGCCTCGAAAGCGAAGGTTCAACGCGCTGGATGCGAGTTCACGGCGGGAGCGACGTTCGACGAGACGAAGCCCTTCGCATCGCCAGCGGCTTGCAGTGTTTCCTGCTCGACGCTGTGGTCGCGACCAGGGATGACGGCTCACCGGAGGTTTTGCTGGAGGACATGGCCGCTTACATTGATGCTCATCCCGTGGAAGGCACAGTGGCCGTGCGTGCTTGGAAGCAGGGGTTAAAGATTCCAGGATGGAGCACATCCGAACTTTCTCGGCGGCTCGGTGGAGTGCTGTTTGAGCGGGGTTACAGCGTTGACCTCGAAGCCCCCGACCATGTGCTGGCGTTGGTGACCGACGGGCCGACCGCTTCGCTGGCTTGTGGCTGGATGGAAGGGGACGGGCAAGCCGCCTTTTCCAACGGTGAGCGGAGAGCTGGAGAACGGCCGTTCTTCAAACCTGTCAGCCTTGACCCCATGCTGGCTCGTTTGGCCGTCAACATGGCAGCAGGGCCGCTTGAACGTGGACCGGTGGTGGACCCGATGACGGGCACCGGCGGCTTTCTCATCGAGGCCTCGCTGAGCGGACGGAACGCCATCGGCATCGACATTCATTCCGAAATGGTGCAGGGCGCCAACGCCAACCTGCGTTGGGCACACGGTGGAGATGACCCCGAGCACGCCACCGTCAAACGCGGCGATGCCACCCGGCTCCCCGATGTTCTCCCCAGGGAGTGGATTGGCAAGGTCGCTGGGTTTGTCCTCGACCCGCCCTACGGCCGCAACTCCCACGGCAGCATGGCCAACGACCCGCTGCTGGAAGCCTCCCTTCGCAGTGCCCGTGACGTGGCCCATCCCGAGGCAGGTTTTGTCCTCATACTCCCCCTTCATCCGCTGGCCGAACACACCACTGAGGACCTGCCCTTGGACCATCCCTTTGCGTTGCTCAACGGTGAATGGCCGGATGTACGACAACTGGTAGCATCGTGCGGTTGGGTTCCGCAATCGGTGCACGTGGAACGGGTTCACCGAAGCCTCAGTCGGCTGATCCTTCACGCACGATGCGCTCCTCAAGATTGAGCAAGACCGTGTCCATCCCTTCCGGTGGCGAAGGGAACTGCGACCGGTGCGGACAACCTTCGTCCAAGACGGCACGGTCTTCATGATTGAGCACGTAGGGGTACGTCCGGCAACCCTTGGGGCGAATTTCGTACACCGAGCACATCCCTTCGGCGTTCAGGTCGGCGGAATCGGTCAAGAGAAAGACGCAGGCGCGGGTTTGCGCATTGTTCAGAAGCGTCAGAGCCCCGTCGTTCATGACGGCGAATTGCTCTTGCTTCATGCCCGTTCGGCGAGCCAGGCGCGAGGCCTCAGCCTGCGTGATGGGCATCGTGGTTTCCCTGCAACAGGCCGAACATCCGCTGGGAATGCACGGGAGGGAGCGCGCCATGGACGAGCCACGCCACCCGCCTTCTTCAAGAAGGGGGGGCCTCTCGGGGAGTCTACGGGCGATTAGGGTAGTCTGGATATCCTTCCGGCCTTCGGAGCCGGAGACGGGGGTTCGAATCCTCCATCGCCCGCCACTTCATCAGGAGACCATGGCGTAGCCGCAAGCGTTCATGAGTTTCGTGAATTTCATATGGTATTCTTCAGCCAGCGGACCATTGAGAAGAAAAATGAGCACAAAACTGGTCTGGCTCAATTTCTGATATTGTACACCGCTGTCATCAGGTGCCCACACGCTACCAACTGGCATCTTGCCAAAATGTTCGTCACCCCACGCAACCAATGCTTCGCCTGGCTCCCATTCCATTTTCTTCACCTCTACGAATTGACGAAGTGTCAGAATTGGAAGTGTTGTTCGTTCTCTTTCGCAAACCATGGTGCATTGCCTTTGATGACCTTCAGCGCACCGTGTTGTTCATCGCCGTCCATGGACGTAAGGGCGTATTCCATGAGTTCATTCCATAACGGTCGTGCCTGATGTTCTCCTATCCAATAATCGGTGAGTTGTGCAAGTCGGTTGAGAGCACGCGTGTAGAACAACACTGAGCGCTCCTCTCTGGTGAGATCTGCCTTGGTTGAGGCAACCAGCTCAGCGAAGAGGCTGAACTTACGGCTGAGGCCTGCTTGGTCAGAGTATCCAACGGCAAGCTCCCACATGTCTCGCATCCAAACAGCATATCCCTCATCGCCTGTTCGAGCGAGAATGGCAACTCGGGCCTCGAGCAGAGAAATGACATCGAACGGGTTGACGCCATATTTATCGGATACTTGTTGGGCTTCCCACCGGGTTGTGGAGAGCCTGTACAATTCACTGCTCAATGCGAGCAATTCCTCTACGCTCAAATTCGCTTCGTCCAGGTAATGTTCGTATTCATTGTGATCAACGTGGTTGGCTATCATTTGCATCATTCTATCGGTCGGATTGTTGTTCATTGATATCCCCTCTTCCTTCTCTTTGCTGATTTATATGTAATCGAGACGGTCATCGCCCACATTCTCAAACATCCCCGTTGCGGTAGCGGTTACCGTAAGCCCACATCGTGCGCCAAATATCGATACAAGCATCGTGGTACTCAAAGTCGCCAATGCTGGCCTTGAAGTTGTCATACACCATGGATTGGATTTGGTTGATCAAGGCCGATTGAACTGAGTCTCGGGAAACGACGGCGCGATACGGGTAGTCTGCGCTCGGCATGTGGATCAGCTCAGCCTTTGGGAAGACGGCGTGGATGTGCTCGGAGTGTCGAGATCGAACCAGGAGGTCATCGGGCTGCGTTCGGTGGGCGACGAGCGACAGAAACCCGCCAGAAACGAACAACCACATTCAGCAAGACCCCCCTTTGTTGTGAATTTCCCATTCCGTCGAATCATGGTCTGGATAGTCAAATGCTCGCCACCGTCCATCGCGACACTTGACCATACGGATTCCCAAGCCACATGACCTGCACTTGCGGTGGAAATGATCTACCATTCAAGCCACCTCCATCCCGTAAACCGGTTTGGCTGTGGGTTGGGGAACATCATCAACAGATTGTTCAACATAAGGAACCAAAATGGTGTATGGCGCGAATGTAATGTGACCTCCAACGCACTTCACCGTGTGATTCACCAATGCCAAACAATGGTACAAACCTGGATGATCTACTGCGTAAATACATCGAAATTCGCCGTTTCCTGCGTATTGCAAGCTGAAGCCCATGAAATTAAACCAGTGGTACTTCCCTACGCTGGCGTCTCGTGAAAAATCTTCCATGAACTCCAACTGCTCCGGTTGTTCAGCATATTCGAGTTCATCCTCAGTCAGACCTGGTAGATCGAGAACATCTATTCCTCTTTCCTGTTGATTTTTCTTACTCTTCATCTTTAGTGTACATGGGATCAAAAATTGGATTCAAAACCAAAAAAGCATGATTCAAATCAAATAGCATTGATGGGGTCCCACGGACATCCCAACCGGCGTTTATTATCCACCGAAGCCTACTCTTACATGAGAACACCATGAGAGGAAAAGGTTCCCAGAAAAAGGCCCGCTTGGAGCGGTTGAAGAACGAGATTGTCGACTACGTCGCCACAGCTCCCGGAGCATCAGCGGCTGACATCGTCGCCTTCTTGTCGAACGAGCGCAAGATGCGCAACCACGGTTTGACCACCCGAAAGGTCGGCTTGTTCATCCCACGCTACCTTTCCGAGATGATCAACTTCCGACTTGACGCCTCGACGGGCAAGCGAATCTACCACCTGGCGTCCTGAGCCATCACCACATTGATGCCCAAGCACCGTTTCGACGGGGCATGGACTGGGGCGGTTTGGCTGACGCTGCAACCCTCTTCCCCTCCTTTTCCGGGGCGGAAGACGGGCACCTCCCTGCTCTTCCCGTTGACGGTCCTGTGTGGCAGCTTCTCGACCCGAAGCACTCCAGCGGCTTGAAGGCACAAATGGGCGGCATCAGTGGTGAGATTGCTTGTGGAGATCCCGGCTTTTTCACCCGTGGGAAAGGCATCGTCGTTGACGCTACGGCCACCGTTGAAGCAGGGGCCTACCTCATCGGTCCGTGCTACGTTGGACCCCGAGCCGTCGTTCGAAGCGGCGCTTATGTCCGTGAATATTCGTGGATCTGCGCCGATGCCGTGGTCGGTCATGCAACCGAAGTCAAGCATTCCATTCTCCTGCCCGGTGCCAAAGCACCGCACTTCAACTACGTCGGCGATTCCATTCTCGGAAAGGATGTCAACTTAGGAGCAGGGACCAAACTCAGCAACCTTCGCAACGACGGGGGTGAAGTTCACATGCGCCTGAACGGCGAACGCCTTCCAAGCGGCTTGCGAAAGTTCGGTGCGGTGTTGGGCGAAGGTGTGGCGACGGGATGCAACAGCGTCACCAACCCCGGCGTGGTACTGGGGTGCAACAGCACGGTGTGGCCCAACGCGACCGTTACCGGCATCCACGGACCCGACAGTCAACACCGGTGAGGGATGACCGTGAGCGCCTCGTTCTTCGGCACCGACGGCATTCGAGGCTCCGTCAGTCTCGAAGCCGTTGACGAAGAGGAAGCCATTCGTCTCATTCAGCACGAACGAACCTTGACGCCAGCCTTCATGCGACTGGTGGGTGAAGCCCTGTCCTACACTCGACCTGCCCTTCCTGGCGAGGGCGAGGTGGTCGTGGTGGGCTGGGACCGGCGTCCGGGAAATGCAGCGCTGGTTGCGGCCCTCACCCTCGGACTCCGGCTGACCGGCAGCCATGTCATCCACATTGGCGAGTGCGCCACACCGACCCTCCATCACGCCGTGTTGGCCTTTGGCGCGCGCACGGGATGCATGATCACTGCCAGTCACAACCCTGTCGCAGATTCGGGCATCAAGGTCTTCGACAGTTTCGGCTACAAATCCAACCGAACCTACGAGGCCGACGTTAGCCAGACCGTTCGGCAACTCGCTGAGGAAGATCGGGACGTCGACGCTGTTGACCGCGAAGCCCTCGCACTTCCAGATGAAGCCCATCACGGTTGGAGCGAAGAGGCTCACCGCACGTGGTTGGCCCAGCGATGGTCGCAGTTCGAAAGCGTGTTTGGTGTGTGGAACAGCGCAGCATCGGACCGGTTCGCCTCTCCCTTGCTGATCGATGGTGCCAACGGCTTTGGTGCCTCATGGCTGTCGGAATTTCTGCGTGAACGCGGCGTAAACTGCCGTGAAGTGAGTTCACCTTCGGGGGTACTCAACGAAGGATGCGGTGCTGGCGACCTTTCCCCGACGGCCACCTGGACCCATCAAGAGGCCGAGGCGTCATCTCACGTGTTACTCAAGGCCCTGAAGCCAGCCCCAGAGGGTCAACTTGTGGGCGCTGCACTTGACGGCGACGGCGATCGATGCCTCTTCATTCAGGCCACTGGAACCGGTTTCGCCGTGGTGGACGGTGACGCCATGGCGGCCATGCTGCTGGGCGCCGCAGCAGACCGATCCTGGTCGTTCGCTGCTAGCATTGAGTCCGACGTGGCTTTGTTCGGACATGTCCAATCACTGAACGCTCAAACCGAATGCATCGAAACGGCGGTCGGTGACCGATGGTTGTCCTACGCCCTGCGACCAAGCGAGGGTGGTTGGCTCCACGACGCAATCATGCCAGTGAGTTGCGGCATCGAAGATTCGGGGCACGTCGTTCTCCCAGCACCCCACCCCACGGTGGATGAGGCCTGGAGTTTGGTCGGTGATGGTGCCGCCACCCTGTGCGCCGTTCTTCTTGCCGCCGCCAATCAAGCGGGCGCGGCCTTTGATCGCGGCTGGAAAAAGCGCGTCTCCATCAAGGACAGTCACCGCGAGCGCTGGCAGGCATCCAGTGAGCTCTTCTCGTCAACAGAGGGGAACCTCCGAACCGCCTTGGAGGGGTTGGGTTTTGAGGCTCAGCGACGGCGGATTGCGGGCGAGCCTGACCTGTTGTTGATGCACGGCCATTCGATGGAGGGCGTGGCTTCCTTTGGGATTCGCAACAGCGGAACGCAGGCGAAGACCAGCCTTTCCGTCCGGCTTTCAAAAGACCTCGATATATCACCGTTCGAGAAGTTACTGGACGCCGTTACCGCCGACCTTGCCGTCGTGTTAACCGCGGATTAATCGTCCATCAACGCCGCTTCGTTGGCTTGCGTGAGCGTGGTCACGGCAAACAACAACGCAGCCGATGCAACGAGGAGCATCAGCACGTAGGAGGCTCCGATGCCTGCCACCAGGGCCACGGCCGCCACCATCCAGGCGACGGCCAAATCGGCAGCACCGATGATTCTCCACGATTTGCGCTGGGTTAGAATGCCGCTGACCCAAGCGGTGCTGGACACCACCAAGGCCACGAGCGAAAGCCCCACCAGCGAAGCGGAGAGGACAGCCGACGACAGGAGCAGGCCGTGAGCTGACCACAAGGCGGCGGAAAGCCAGAGGCCTTCTTGCCGGGCGACGACCACGGCCACCCATGCAACGCTAATTGCACCAAAGGCTGCAGCCACGTTGGTCGGCGTGAGGATGGACGAAGCGGGAGCGAGCGCCCAAGCCACGAGCGCTTGTACGGCAAACGGTGCCAGCAACACCACGGTCATCGCAACGGCGGGCTGCTTCCAACCGAGGCTTCGACGAAGCCCGAAGACCAGAGCAAGCGAGCTCACTGGCCCGAGGGACAGGACCACAGTGCCGGCCACCCAGCCGCTTCGGCCCATGGCCGTGCGATGGTCGTCCAGCCCTCGTCGGAGGCGTTCACCCTCTACCCAATCGAACAGCAGGACCATGCCGAGGAGGAGGGTTTCGATGCCAAACAGCGGCAGTGCACCGGTGGTGAGCACCAGTGCGGTCGGGTCGGTGGCCAACGGAAGCGGAACCTCGCCCCCGATGAGAACGCACACCATCCGGTCGATGACCATCAGCCCGAGCAACGCCTCCAAGGCGCTTGGAATCCGCAAACCGAGGTCGTTGCGACCGATCAGACCCATGCCAACCAACAACACAAGGGTCAAACTGAGCACCGCCAAATGGACGGTGGATTCGGTGAGCACCCCTGTTGTCATTCGACCGGCCACATGGACCAGGACCATGCCAACCATGGCCACGGCGATGGGCAGTTCAACGCCCGCCACGTCCGGAAGGCGCAAACCGATGGCGTTGGCGCGCAAGCGAGCCAAGCCCACCAGCACCACGGCAAATCCAGCACTGAACAACAGCGCCAGCAGGGCGTACGGCGTGGCGTAAGCAAACCACATCGACCCGATGAACGCGACAGCGAGGAACAACAACAACACGACCGGTTTGTAGTGAATGTCGCCCACGATAACATCGTCTTGGCCGGCCGTCCCGCTTCGCTTGGCACGGCGTTTTTGACGCTGGGCGAGTTCGAGTAGTTCGGCGTCCAATTCACGCAACCCCACCGTGGTGGAACCGTCGGCCGACACCGAGGAGACCAGCGTCTGCATCCGTTCGCGCTTGGCTGCAAAGGACGCTTCACGCTCTTCTTTGGTCGCCAGCGCTCGCAAACCCGAACGGACATCGCCCTGGAAGGCCAAATACGCCCCGACCAGCACAAACATGACGAGCGCTGAGAGTTGCATGGTGTCGGATTCAACGCTCTGCCCGGCGAGCGCCATGCTCACCAGCAAACCGATGGCGGCCAAGGTGGGTGGGAGCAAGGCGTCGACGACCCGCAGCCGTTGCATGTAGACGATCAGCGAAACCGCCGCCATGACCGAAAGCACGTCAAGGCTCAACACGTTCGTGATGGCCGATGTGCCCGTGAGCGATGCAGTTCGTTGAGGGCCGAGCGCCACCACCAGAAACAAGGCCGTCATCATCCCGAGATGGACTGTCAACAAGCGACCGGGGAGCGTGCGCACGGTGGGGTCGCCTTGCGTTGCTTCCATGTCGTCAACGCGTTGCGCTGCTGCAGCGATGAGCACAGCGCTCCCTGCGGTCAGGGCGGCGGCCCATCCGGCCTCAAGGCCGTAGTTCCATGAAATGGAAAGCGCTGCGATGGACCAGACGATGACCAGGGTTTGCGGACGGCCACGATGGAGGCCCAGTCGGGTCATGCCCGCATGGGCCAGAAGCAGGGCCGTCATGCCGCCCAGCGCCCCCAACGCCGTCACGCCATCGGGGCGGGTGGTGGCGACGAAAGTCAGACAAGCCAACACGAAACCCAAGTTCCACAGGGTGAGCATCTCTGAATCCCGTAGGCGAGAACTCATTTCGGAAAAGCCAGCCAATCCACCGGCGAGGTTGAGGTTGGCATCACCCAGTCGGTGATTCACGGCCATCTGTTGAGCGACGAGCAGCACCATCCACAGACCCAGGTCGACTTCGGACAGCACGATGGGGACGAGGTCGGCATTGACCAAACGCTGTTCCAGATTGGTCGCAAAGGCGAGCAACCAAAGGTAGGGAGCCAGCACGGCGACACCCGCGATGGCCGGCGAATGCCGCAACACAGCGATGGTTCCCAAACCCACCCAGACGGTGGCCTGTGCCACCAAGAGCAAGCGGCCCTGCCGACCGCCCTCCTCGGCGGGAATCAAGAGCGTCAACAGGACGACGATGACCAAGGCGCCCATCCATAACACGTGGTCGGACACGTTGGCTTGATGTGTCAGCAAGACCCCGGTGCATAGGGCCGTTGTGGCGATGGCAAACACCGAATATTCGCTCAATTCGAGGGGGAAGGCGAGACTCACGACGCCTGCGTTCAGCAAGGCCAATCCGGCGATGAGGAACGGCATGGGAGCCAGCACAAACGGCATCAGTTTGGGCCAAGGAACGCCGCGAACCACCAGGTAGGAGGACGTAAACGCCAACGTGAGGAGCATCAGTTGAGCGAGCGCATAACCGGTCTCGGTTCGATGGGCAGCGATGGTCATGAGGGCGCCCACCATCCCGAGGGAAACCGACACCGCCCACAAACCGGGTTTGCCGAGTCCAACGGCGTGAACGCCTTGGCTGAGCCAGTTTTCGTGGTGAACAAAGGCCGCGGCCATGGTCGCGTTGGCGGCGGTAACCACGCTCAGAAGGAGGAACAGCGTGAGGTCGTTTTCGATGGGGAGCAAGGTCAGTGAGAGGATGGTCCAGTCGTTGGAGAGGGCGTGGACGCCGACCCACAGGTAGGACATCGAGATGCCGAGGCTGGCCAGGTTGCCAGAAGAACGAACGAGGGCCAGCCCGTGCATGAGCGCCATGGCCATGACGATCAACACGGCAATCCCGACTTCACCGTACACCGCACCGGCTGAACTGCCCACGGCAAACAGCACCAGCGCCGATTGCGCGGCGATGGCGTCCTCGTCGTGGCGGAAGGCCAGCGCCACGTTCATGCCGACCAACGCCAACATCAAGCCGCCGAGCACTTGGCTTTCCGGAGCGCCGAACCCGTCCAACCACCCCCAACGCCAGGCGTCGAGGGCCAAACCATAGAGGAGTTTCATCGAAATGATGACCCACGTGATGCCCAGCAAATGCATGGCGTCGCGCCGAATCCAGCGCTCACCCAGCCAGAGCCCGACCATGGCCATGGCGAACAGCCCCAATCCACCCAGCAGTGGAGGGAGCACCGTTCCGACCAGTGCGCCGATGGCCGTCCAAACCACCACCATGGCGACGGCCAAGCCTTTGCCAATCGTTTGTTCACCGTGGGTGGCCATTTGCGTGGTGGAATCCAAAGGACGTTCCCTGCTCACTTCCATCGTGAAGAGCGATTTGACATCACCCACCGCAGCATCCTTGTTGGCAGCTTGGCTGGTGGGGTCCAACGCTTCGTGTTGATCATTGACCTCGTGCGGATGTTCAACGGCGAGTGTTGCGTCATCAGCCTCCTCGCTCTCCGGACCGGCATCCCGGGGTAGGCCATCATCGGTAGCGACATCATCGGAAGACGATGTGGCAACCATGAACGAGTCAAGGTTGAGCCCTTGCGGCCGCTTGAACGACTGTTCTCGAAGAACATCGTCGTCCGTGGGAGGCGTGGTGGATTCGGCCCCCTCGTCCCCTTCCATGCCCTTCTCCACGGCTTGCTGAACATGAAGTTGTCCGCCTCAGGCCGCCTTCGTTCCCGATTTTGGTTGGATTTTGATTTCCCCAAGCGGTTGTGTTCGCACGCTCCGGGAACGATGACAGCCACTTGTTGTCGAGCCAAAAGGGACAAAGAGGGGCGGCGGAAACGGCCGACATGGGCGGCACCCACGGCACCCCTTCCGGCAGCCTCGAATCGCACGGCATCTCCCCCAGCGGGGATGTCTATTGGAACCTCGAAGCCAAAGCACTCATCGACCTCGCTGTCGAGCGTAGCGAAGGCTTCCTGAGCGCCCACGGAGCGCTGGTGACCGAGACCGGTGAGCGAACCGGCCGTTCCCCCAACGACAAGTACATCGTTGACGAACCATCGGTCTCCGACGACATCAACTGGGGCGATGTCAACGTCTCCACCGACCTTGACACCTTCACCCGCATGCGAGCCAAGGTCGTCGATTTCCTGTCCCAGCAGGACGCCCTCTTCGTTCAGGACTTGTACTGCGGCGCCGACTTTTCGGAAGCCCTGCCCATCCGCGTGGTCAACCACAACGCCTGGCACAACACCTTCGCTCGCAACATGTTCATCCGCCCCGGCGCCGAACAACTGGCCAAGCACGAACCAGAATTCACCGTTCTTCACGCACCGCACTTTGAGGCCGACGCCGAGAGCGACGGTCTGAACTCCCAATGCTTTGTGATCGTCAACTACGCCGCCAAAGAAGTCATCATCGGTGGTACCCGCTACGCTGGTGAAATCAAGAAATCCATCTTCTCCGTGATGAACCTCATTCTGCCAAAGAAGGGCATCCTCCCCATGCACTGCTCAGCCAACACCACGGGTGAGAACACGGCCATCTTCTTCGGCCTCTCCGGCACGGGGAAGACCACCCTCTCCGCTGACCCGAAGCGCGCCCTCATCGGCGACGACGAGCACGGCTGGGGCGCCAACGGCGTGTTCAACTTCGAAGGCGGTTGCTACGCCAAGCTCATCGACCTCTCGGAAGAGGACGAGCCCGCCATCTTTGCCACCACCCGCAAGCACGGTACGGTGCTCGAAAACATCGTGGTCGACGGTGAGGGCGTTCCCGACTTCCACGACACGTCGAAGACGCAAAACACACGCGGCTCCTATCCCATCGAATTCATCGACAATCGAACGGCCGACTCCAAAGGCGGCCACCCGCAGAACGTCATCTTCCTGACCTGCGATGCCTTCGGGGTTCTCCCCCCCATCTCCCGCCTGACGCCCTCACAGGCTGCGTATCACTTCATCTCCGGCTACACCGCCAAGGTGGCCGGTACCGAAGTCGGCGTGAAGGAACCCCAAGCGACCTTCTCGGCCTGCTTCGGTGAGCCGTTCATGCCCATGCACCCCGGGGTCTATGCCGACCTGCTCTCTGAGAAGATGGACCAGCACGGCTCCACGGCCTGGCTCATCAACACCGGCTGGTCCGGTGGCGCGTACGGCGAAGGCAGCCGAATGAAGATCAAGTACACCCGTGCCATGCTCAACGCTGCACTTGACGGGGATTTGGACGGCGTGGAATTCGTGACCGATGCGCGTTTTGGTTTCGAAATCCCGACCTCCTGTCCGGGCGTGCCCGCAGATGTGCTTCAGCCCAAGTCCACGTGGTCCAACGGCGAGGCTTACGACGCCACCGCCGACAAGTTGGCCTCCATGTTCAACGAGAACTTCAAGCGCTACGAAGCCGGTGTTTCTGCTGACGTCAACGCTGCGGCGCCTGCTCCGCTGGCGTGAGCCCGTCCAAGAGCTGGCGAAGCACCGGGATGTTCTCCCGCTCGCTGTCATCGAGGGCCAATTCGGCTTGAACCATGCACGTGCTGAGTGTCTCGTACCGGTCCTCCTCTTCCGCCATCATCGCACATTCCATGGCTTCGTCAAAGAGTTCGATGGCCAATTCCGGCCGGTCGATGGCAAGCAGCGCTCTGCCAACTCGTTCAAGCATGGTGGACCCGCCTGATGGGTTCGACATGAGGTGAGAAGAGGCTTGGTTGACCCATGCCTTGGCGGCTGTTGAATCCCCTGCCAGTGATGATGCAATGGCGGCCAGCACCATGGATGGAACAGCGTCAACCTCCTGTGATGTTGCTTGATTGGCAGCGGTCGTGAACAAATCGAGCGCGCGCGAAATGTCCTCGCCCTGAAGCGCCAACATGCCCAACCGACGCATGGCTTTGCGTTCCGACCCCACGTCATCGACCAGTGTGGCGAGATGAAGGGCGCGGGCGAGATGCCGCCGCGCTTTCTGTTGCTCTCCGGCCATGCGCGCCATCAATCCGAGCGCCGATTCAGTACGCAAAAAGCTCCCTGCCATGGCACGGTGGGCGATTTCAGCCTGCTCCTCTCCCAAAGGTGCCAAGCCCATGCCGACCTGTTCCATCACGTTCGTGAGCAGCATGGAGGTGGCTTCCATCGCTTCTTGAAGCCGTTCGTCCGCCTCCATCCGCAAGGTCGAGAGATGATTGTCCAACATGGAAACTGGGGCGCAAATCTCCTTGAGTTCGCCGAGCGCTTCCAGGCGTTTTGGTTTGACCTTGTAGCCCCTGATCACCCGGGTCAAGTCGGCAATTTGACGGCGTTCCACTCGGTCTGCATCCTGCTCATCGTCGCTTTCCAGAACATGACTGGAGGAAAGCAACGAGTCCACCATCCATGTCAGTTTCCGCTGGACATCGTATTCGCTGCGCCGGCTGATGGCGTACTTCATTTCTGCAGCACGAACCTGGCGTGAAAGGCTTCGAAACCTCGCATCTCGGCCTGCATCGGGTGCATCCGCCACCAAGCGTTGCAGAAAGGTCGAGGGTGGGCATGTCTCGAACCGCAGATCGGTCCGCTCAGCCGTCGTGGTCATTTTGAAATCGTCCGACACAAGGACCACATCGCTGCTCTCCGCACCCAAGCCATCGGCCAGCACCATCAAGGACAAATCAACATCTTGTGGAGCAGCCGATTCACCAATTCGTTGAGCCAACGACCGTACATCTTCCTCCTCAACAGGAACGGTGTGGAGCATGGAATCCAGGGCTTTCAGCAAGTTTGGACGTCCTTCACAGCGACGCAACGCCACGGTGGCGACCTCCTGCTCAACGCCCGGTGTGATGAGCAACCGACGGCCTCGCAAAACTGCTTGCAAGTCCTCGACGAATCCGGCTTCTGCTTTCTGCCCGAGATGGATAAAACAGTTTGAATCAATGACCCAAATGGAGCCCATGTTTGGATTGTATTGCTCTCAAATCATCATGTTTGCGCCGCAACATCATGACCTGTCGTCCCTGCGAGGCTGACGACGGTTGGAGCGGTTTGATCGATTCCGGTTGGAAGCGTTTGACCGACCTTGTTGTTTTCCTCGATGATGGTTGGGCTGCGTTGGCCTGCCACCCGAAGGGCGGTTGGGGCGGTCACTCTTCTGGCCGGGCTTGTTGGAACGATTCGACGGTTTTCGGCCCCCGTCTCGTTGGCCACCCTTTCGGTCGCCGTCCCGTGACCCACCCTTCCGGCTGCGGTCGTTGGCGTTGGGCCCACCTCGATTGTAGCGACGCATGTTGTTGCCTCGACCCGTGCCGCGGCGTGAGCGTCCTCCCACGGGCGCGCCCTTGACGCGGCCCGGCTTCTGCCCGGGTTTCGGACGAGCTTTTTCGAAGTGGTAGGGTTGCTCCTCAAGCACCTCAATGTCTTCGCCGAGCAGTTGTTGAATTCCAACGAGGTAGCCGGATTCCGTTTCATCGCAGAACGAATAGGCCAGGCCTTCTCGACCGGCGCGAGCCGTGCGACCAATGCGGTGGATGTAGACCTCGGGCTCGTTGGGGAGGTCGAAGTTGAACACATGAGTGATGTCCTCCACGTCAATGCCGCGGCTGGCGATGTCGGTCGCCACGAGAATGAACACGTCGCCGTTGCGAAATGTCTCCAGTGCCCGCGTCCTTGCGGTCTGACTCTTGTCACCGTGAATGGAATCCGAAGGGATGCCAACCTTGCTCAGTTGCTTCGCAAGACGGTTCGCAGCGTGCTTGGTTCGCGTGAAGACAATGCCACACGCAACCATCTGGCCTTCGAGCAAATCAATGAGCAACTGACGCTTGTCGGCCTTCTGAACAAAGGCCACGTACTGTTCAATGCGGTCGGTGGTCGGTGCCTCCGGGCTGATGTCGACCTGCACCGGGCGATGGAGCATTTGGTTGGCCAACTCGCCAATGGCTTTGGGCATCGTGGCACTGAACATCAGGTTCTGCCGCTTACGCGGGACGAGTCGGAGAATACGCTCCACGTCCTTGCTGAAGCCCATGTCAAGCATGCGGTCGGCTTCGTCGAGCACGAAATGCTGGACTTCGCTGAGATCGACATGGCCTTGTTCGTACAAATCGAGCAAGCGACCGGGGGTCGCCACCAACACGTCCACCCCGCGACGAAGGGCTTTGACCTGCGGCGATTGCCCGACACCGCCGAAGATGACGGTGGAATAGAGCGGAAGGTGGCGACCGTAGACGCGCAAGCGGTCGCCAATTTGCGCCGCCAGTTCACGGGTCGGCGTGAGCATGAGGGCACGGATGGGGCGGCCGTTGGATGGTTTCTCAGCGGCGAGATGGTGGAGGATGGGGAGGGCGAACGCCGCTGTTTTTCCGGTACCGGTTTGGGCGATGCCGAGCACGTCTCGACCGTCCATCAAGGCGGGAATGGTTTCGGCTTGCACCGGGGTTGGTGTGCGGTAGCCTTCGCCGTCGAGGGCCTCCAAAATTCGGTCGTCAAGGTGAAGTTCGGTGAAGGTTGACATGTGGCTGCCTCAAGGACGAACACCCCGCGACCGACGTCAGCGGACCAACCGTTCCATGCAGCCCTCCAAGCCGACTCGTTATGAACACCGAGGGTCCGGCGACGACGGGTATGTTGATTTTTTAAACCTCCATGAGATTGGAAATCCATGAAACCCACACTGCTCTCGCTTGCTTTGCTCTCGCTTGGGTACTTGACGACCGTTTCGGCACACGGAGGGGAAAACAGCGATGCCGTTGAGGTGGGTCTCACCACTGGGCAAACACTGCTGTTCTCACTGGTTGGTGGTCTCGCTGCCATGCAAGCGACGAGTGTCTTGTTCAGTATCCGCTCCACCAACGTATCACCACTGATGGTGGGCCTTGCGACCTACACCGGTCTCATTCACCTCCTCCTAGGGCTCGATGACACGTTACTGCTTGTCGGAGGCCTTGGTGTCCTTGGCCTGCTGGTCACCTTGGTGGTGGTGGATCTTCCGGTGAACCGTGAGCGGTTGGCCCTGTTGGGCCTAACCGGCGTGGTCGTCGCCATGTTTGTCGGGTATTTTGTAAGCAACCACGACCCACACATGATCTTCGAAGATCGGCTGGGCCTTACCGCAAAAATCAGTGAACTTGTGCTGATGGCATTCATGATTCGAGCCCTTCGTTCACCGACCAATGCATGAGCGAGCGAAGGCATCGCTGGTTTGATGTTCCTGAGCCCAATATGCTGTCATGGGCCGGCCGCTTCACGTTGTGACCGGTGCGTTCGGCTACTCGGGCAGATGGATTGCTCATCACCTTTTGAAGGAGGACGTTCAGGTTCGAACCCTGACCAATGCGGTCGGCAGGGACGACCCGTTCGATGGACGGGTTGAGGTTCACGGGCTGGATTTCGACGACATGGACCGCTTGGTGGAATCGTTGCGCGGTGCGGAAGTGCTGTACAACACCTACTGGGTTCGCTACAACAAGAAAGAGCACCGTTTTGCGCACAACACGGCGGTGGACAACACGCAACGCCTGTATGAGGCCGCCAAGCGAGCGGGTGTGAAACGCGTGGTCCAATTTTCCGTGGCCAACCCCACCAAAGCCCCCAACTGGACGTACTTTGAGGGGAAGGTCAAGGTGGAAGGGTTGCTCAAAGAATCGGGACTTTCCTACGCCATCTTGCGACCGACCGTCTTGTTCGGAGGTCATCGAAACGTGCTGATCAACAACATTGCCTGGATGTTACGCCGCTTCCCTGTCTTCGGCGTGTTTGGATTTGGTAACTACCCCATCCAGCCGGTTCACGTTGAAGACGTCGCTGAAGTGGCCATCGCTCAAGGACGGCTGAAGGAGAACACCGTGGTCGATGTCACGGGTCCCGAAACGTTCCGATACAAGGATTACATCCGCCACATGGTGAAGGCGATGGGGTTGAAACGCGTCATCCTTCCCATGCCCCCAATGGCAGCATGGTTGTTTGGTCGTGTGTTGGGTGTGTTCCTGCAAGACGACGTCATCACGCGAGCAGAAATCAAGGGTTTGCGCCAGGGCCTGATGGCATCGGATGCCCCGCCGACCGGCACTCGTAAATTTTCGGAATGGATCGCTGAACACGGTGCTTCGTTTGGCGAACGCTACCAGAACGATCTGAAGGAACGCCGATACAAACCGCCGTCATCACAGGGGTAAGGCGTCGGGTTGAACACGGGTGGAAAACCGCCGAACGGCGCCGTCTTCCTCAACGATGAACTTCTCAAAATTCCAGCGAATGTCGCCAGCGTGTCCATCAGCATCAGCCGTCTGGCAAAGTGCTTCGTACAGGGCGAGACGGTCAGCACCGTTCACATCGCCCTTGGCCATTAGAGGGAACGAGACGTTGAACTTGGACGCCGTGAACTCGCAGATTTCATCGTGAGTCCCTGGCTCTTGCGCGCCGAATTGATTGCAGGGAAAGCCAACCACGGTCAGGTTGTCGCTAGCCTCGTGAAGGGCCTGGAGGCCGGCGTATTGTGGCGTAGCGCCGCAGGCGCTGGCGACATTGACGACCACCCAGCGGGTCCCGCCGAGGTCTCGAAGCGTGGTGGTTTCGCCGTTCATGGTCGCAAAGGGGATGTCGATGGGGTTGCTCATGGTTCTTTTTTGGGGGCGGTAAATATCAACCTGTGCTTTCGTGCGGATGAGGCAAATCCTCTTCAAGTGCCGCTCTGTGGTCGTGATATGCAAGTTCTCATGGAAACCAGCGCAGGCAACATCACCATCGACCTCTTCCACGGCAGTGCCCCCGACACTGTCGCCAATTTCGTCAAGTTGGTGAACATGGGCCACTACGACGGGCTCCATTTCCACCGCGTCATTGAGGACTTCATGATTCAAGGCGGCTGCCCTCACTCCAAAGACCCCATGTCCCGACGCGCCGGTACCGGTGGCCCAGGCTGGCAGATTCCCTGCGAGCCCTCCGCCCTCGCCCTCAAGCACGACAAGCCCGGTGTGCTTTCCATGGCCAACGCTGGCCGCAACACCGGTGGTTCCCAATTCTTCCTGACGACCGTGGCCACGCCATGGCTCAACGGCAACCACGCTGTCTTCGGCGCTGTGTCCGAAGGCATGGACGTCGTCCACACCATTGAGCGATGTCGAAAGCTCCCGGGCGACCGCCCCGCAGAGCCCCAGCAAATCATCCGCTGCAGCGTCATCGAGTGAGGTGAACTCGTGGTCGTGCTCGCCGTGCACGGTGGTGCGGGAGGCGACGGTCCTTGGCGCGGCATGACCGACGCCGATCCGCAGCGTGTGGCCTGCATGGAGATCCTGCTCCACGACATCGGCCAGCGCCTCACAGCCGGTGAACTCACCGCGCTGGAAGCCGTCACCCTCGCCGTCGAAGCGATGGAAGACGAACCACTGTACAACGCTGGAAAAGGCTCGGTGCTCGATGAGGAGGGCGAGGTCAGCATGGACGCCAGCATCATGCGCGGCCAGGACCAAGCGGCCGGTGCCGTCGTCGGCATGACCACCACGCGCCACCCCATCCGGGCAGCACACCGGCTGTTGGAACAGGGATGGCCCGTCATGCTCGCTGGTGCTGCAGGCGACGCCTATGCTGAGCGAGAAGGACTCGAGCAGGTGGACACCACGTGGTTCGCCACCGACTTGCGCCGAGCTCAATGGAAGAAGTGGAAGGACCAGCGTCTTCGACCCGGAGCCACCGATGAGGAGGACGCCTTGCTCGACCACGACGGTGAGGAAGACGGGTGGGGCACGGTTGGTGCTGTGGCCTTGGACGTCCACGGCCACGTTGCAGCGGCCACGTCGACCGGGGGCATGACCGGTAAACCACTCGGACGCGTGGGCGACACGCCGATCATCGGCGCGGGGACCTGGGCAGACGCCACGGTAGCGGTGTCATGCACCGGTGTGGGCGAGGCGTTCATTCGAACCGTCGCGGCCCATTCGGTCGCCGTTCATCACCAGCACACAAGTTTGGAGGAGGCCGCGGAGCGCGTCCTCAACGACGTCGCGCCCTTCGGAGGACGCGGCGGACTCATCGCTGTCAACACCCAAGGCGACGTGGTGGTGCCGTTCCAAACCATGCTGATGTATCGCGGAGTGTACCGAAATGGAAGCGTTCAGGTCGGCATCGGACCGGACTTCCTTCAATCATAAACGCCCCTAAGTTCATGACCTGTTGAGGAAAGCGGCGCAGTATGCCGGTTGACGCCGATGAAGCCTTGCGCAGAGCAACGCTGATTCGAAGCGACCCGTCGTTGCGCGGCGTAACGCGTCAAAACATCGCCACCGAGGAAGGTGAGGTGGAATGGCAGTACCTCGCACCGGACGGTGAACCGGTGGAGGAAGAAGACCGCATCGCACGTTGGAACAGCATGGGCTTGCCACCGGCGTGGGAGGACATCTGGATTTGCCCCAACCCGCGCGGCCACATCCAAGCGACGGGGCGAGACGTCAAAGGGCGATTGCAGTACCGCTACCACCCCGATTGGACGGAGATCACGACGGAAATGAAGTACGACGACGTGGTCTACTTCGCCTCCCAACTCCCCCGCTTGCGCCGACAGGTCATCCGAGACCTGGCTGAGGGTGGCATGGGCCTCAACACGGTGGCGGCACTGGTCGTGCGTCTGATGGACCTCTACAACATTCGAGTGGGTTCGGACGAGTACGCCAAAGCCAACGAATCCTACGGACTGACCACCCTCAAATCGATGCACGTGAAGCACATCAAAGGCGAGGCGGCCGAAGGTCGGCACGACGCCGTGTTCTCGTTCACAGGCAAGTCCGGAAAGGACTGGCACATCACCATCGAGGATGACGAACTGGTGGATTTGATCCTCAAGACCAACCGCCTTGGAGCGAAGGACGCGGACCTCTTCATGTACATCTCCGAAGCCGGGAATGAGGTGGATCTCAAGGCCGAGCACATCAACCAGTACATCCGTGATTCGAGCGGGATGGGGTTCACCGCCAAGAACTTCAGAACGTGGGCCGCCACCTCGTGCTGTGCGGAGCGGTTGGCCTTTTTGTCCACGAAACGAACGGCCGCCGAGATGAAAAAATGGCTGAAGGCCATTCCATCGGTGGAATCCATGGACAAATTGTGGTCGGAAGGCGACTGGGATGCCCCCACGACCGACACCGGTCGCAACAAGGTCATGCTGGCCGTCATCGATACCGTGGCGGCTGACCTCGGCAACACCCGAACCGTCTGCCGTTCTTCCTACATTCATCCGTGGTTCCTCGACGCGTGGGCCGACGGGCGCTTGGGCGAAGCCTGGGCTGAATTCGAAGACATGCGAGCCATGGGGAACATGACACCGGGCGAGAGCACAACGTTGCGCATCCTCAAGTCGGTCATCAAAGGATAATTTGGACGAGCGCCAGCGGCTGTTTCTTCGGGTCTCTGCAAAATTGAATCTAAGGTTCGTCTGAGGTGCGCGTCGAATACGGATTCTCATCTTCGTTGTCCACCGTCACTGTCAACTTGAGATTCAATTCAGCGCCCGTGTGCTCTCCTTGAAGGACCTTGTTTGCCCACCGAAGCCCGTAGAACACCATGTATCCTCCAGTGAGGATGCCAGCAGCCCCACCACCGCAGATGAAGATGGTAAGGACAAAGCCTCCGCCTTGTGAAAAATACAGCGTGAGTTGAATCATTTCGATGATGACGTTGATCCCAAGATAGACAATGAAAAGTGATGGAAGGAACTCCCAAACACTCGATTTCCCTTCCACGGGCGAGGACTGTACGAATGGATTTGAAAAATTTTCTTTCAAACGCAATTGGTGTTCTCGTTTTGGCTCGGTCATATTTATTAAACGCCTCTACGGCCTTGGAAGCATGGCCAAACACCGCGCCGGCGACCGCCGAATCATGAGCATCAGCATCCCCGAAGACCTCGCCAAAAAGTTGGACCGAAAGGTCGGCAAAGGCCGCGCTGACGGTCGCTCCGCCACCATCGCTCGCCTGATTCAACAGGGTCTCGAAGGTCTAACCCCCGCGGTAGCCGCTCCACCGACGCAGTCCCTACGAGCTGAAGCACCGGAAGGCGAAGTTCGCATTGAGTCCGACACGATGGGTGAACTCGAAGTCCCCGCCGACCGCTACTACGGTTGCCAAACCGCTCGTTCGCTGCTGAATTTTGACATCGGTCACGACACCATGCCGCTGGGCGTGATTCGTGGATTTGGCATTCTCAAGCAGGCCGCTGCCAAGACCAACGTGGCCCTCAAGCAACTCGACCCTGAGGTGGGCGACCTCATCATCGCCGCCGCTCAGGACGTTATTGACGGTCACCTCAACGATCACTTTCCTCTTCGCGTCTGGCAGACAGGAAGCGGGACGCAATCCAACATGAACACCAACGAAGTCATCGCCAATCGAGCCATCGAACTCGCCGGTGGCGTGTTGGGCTCCAAAGCACCCGTCCACCCCAACGACCACGTCAACCGAGCGCAGTCCTCCAACGACACGTTTCCTACGGCCATGCACATCGCAGCGGCTGAAGCCTTCACCCACCGCCTGCTACCGAGCGTGCGCGCCCTGCGCGACGCTCTTCATGCCAAAGCCGTTGACTGGGCTGACATCGTTAAGATTGGTCGCACGCACCTGATGGACGCCGTTCCCCTGACCCTCGGTCAGGAAGCTTCCGGCTGGGTCGCCCAACTCGACGCCGACCTTCGACGCCTGGACTTCGCACTGGACGACCTGTTCGAACTTGCTCTGGGCGGCACCGCCGTGGGCACGGGCCTCAATGCACACCCGCTCTTTGCCCAGATGGTCGCCGATGAAATTGCCAACATCACCGGCTTGACCTTTTGTTCGGCCGAGAACAAATTCGCCCAACTGGCCGCTCACGATGCCATCGTGGCCGCCTCGGGCGCACTCAACACGCTGGCTGCCTCGTTGATGAAGATCGCCAACGACATTCGCTGGCTCGGCTCGGGACCTCGCTGCGGTTTGGGCGAACTGGCGCTGCCTGCCAACGAGCCCGGCTCCTCCATCATGCCAGGCAAGGTCAACCCGACCCAATCTGAAGCGATGACGATGGTGTGCTGCCAAGTCATGGGTAACCACACCGCCATCACGGTGGGTGGCAGCCAGGGCAACTTTGAGCTCAACGTGTTCAAGCCATTGATGATTCACAACTTCCTCCACTCCGTGGACCTGCTCACCGATGCGTGCCGTACGTTCCGAACGCGCTGCGTGGAAGGCTTGGTCGCCGTCGAGGACAACATCCAGTCACACCTCGAGAATTCGTTGATGCTGGTCACTGCGCTGAACAACCACATCGGCTACGACAAAGCTGCGAAGATTGCCAAGAACGCTCACGAAAAGGGAACGACCCTGCGGGCTTCCGCCCTCGAACTCGGCTACCTGACCAACGAAGAGTTCGACGAATGGGTGAGACCCGAGCAAATGACGGGCCCCAAGCAGGGCTGAGTCAGCGACGAAGCGCCCGCAGTTTTGCCTGAAGGGCTGAGGTGCGTTCGTCGGCCTCTTCGACCGGTGGTGCATCGCTGTTGAGACGGCGGAAGAGCATCTCACGCTCCCACACGTGAAGACTGCCGTCCTCGCAACCGACGATGAGGCGTTCGTTGGTTCCGTGCATGGAACGGATCTTGGAGAAGGAGCCGTCGGCCAGCATGCCTCCGCGGTTGGTCGCCCACACTCGGAGTTGGCTGCCAGCACCGTCGGCACGAGCCAACCAGAGCAGGGAGGCACCGTCGTGTTCCATGGCTTCGCATTGGGCCGATACCGGGGCGCCGTCCGAGGACCAACACTGTTCGCCGGTTTCGGTTCGACCAACGGCCAATCCGGCGTCCGTTGTGGCCACGTAGCCCTTCACCATGCAGGTCAGGTATTCGATGGCGCCCGCTTCGGTGGACAGGACTGCTCCCTCGTGGGAGACCACGTTGCCGTCGGTTTGGCCAAACAGCCCCTGTGTTCGCCCGCCCGTGCCGCAGGTGGTCGGTGAGGAGGTGGGGGGCAACGTGTGATCAAACGGCGGTGTGCTCGACACGTCAAGGTGACCGCATCGCGGCCGGCCAAGGCCTGCAAGAAGACGGTCATCGACCTCGATGAGGGTCCACGGACGCTCGTCCATTCGCTCCACCCATTGGAGATCCCCATCTGGAGAGATGCGCCAAATCGCTGATTCGATGAAGTCGTTGTGTTCGATATCGTACACGGATGAGACCGCCACGACGTCGCCCTGCCACCACATGACGGCGTCGGCGCTTCCTTCCAACGCCATTGACCAGCGCTCTTCGCCCGTCGCCCGGTCAAGCGCCACGACGTGGAGGCCGCTGGCGACGACGGCGAGGTGCTCGTTGAGGGCGAGGGTGCTGATGCGGTCGTTGGTTTGAGCCGTCCAAACGTGTTCGCCGGCTTCGTCCCAATGCGTGAGGCGCCCGTCCCAGCCACCCGCAAACACGCCGTGGTGCTCGTCGAGGTGGACCATGGACACGGGTTGCTCCAACTGACGGACCATCCACGTCGCGCCGTTCAGGTCCATGACAGGATGAGGTCGCCCCTCCACCATAAGTGGGTCGCCTCTGTGTTTCTCAAGGCCACGGTTCCATCACCAAAGGACGAGCAACAACAAAATGCTACCTTGGGAGGCTGAGGAGCATGAACGACGCACAAGCCCTCATCGAATCCTTGCAGGCGGCCAACGCCACCTACGCCGCCTCGTTTGACGCCGAAGGCGTTCCAGGTAAAGCGGGTCAGCGGCTCCTTTTGCTGACCTGCATGGATTCGAGGATTGTTCCCCACGCCGTCTTCGGACTCAACGAGGGCGACATGAAAGTCGTGCGAAACGCGGGCGGACAGTTGAACCCCGAGGTGACCAAGGACATCGTCTTGGCCAGCTATTTGCTGGACTGCGAATGCATCGTCATCATGCCCCACACGCGCTGCGCCATGGCCAGCCTTTCCGTCGCCGACGTGCAGGCCACGCTGGGCGAATTGAGCGGCAAGGATTTCTCAAGTTTTGAACCGAGGATGATCGCCGACGCCGACGCCAAGCTTCGCTCGGATGTCGCAGCGCTTCAGGCCAATACGATGCTCAAGGACGGCGTGTCGGTTCATGGTGCGGTCTACGACGTTGACACCGGTAGCGTTCGCTGGATTTGATCACTCCAAAGGGATGTGGCGACGGGGGATGGCGAACGTCAGCACGAAGGCCAGCAGGCCAAAGATGCACGCCGAATAGTAGTGGCCCATGGTGAAGAACGCCAGGACGGAAGACGTTCGCAGCAACACCACGGAGCCGGCCTTGAGCGCCCAAAGGGAAAAACCCGCCGCGATCAAGGCGAGTCCCATGAACGCAAACCCGACCAGCACGTAGCCGGTGGCAGCGCTCGGGTCCATCAGCGGGTGGTCCATCTGAGAAGGCGTTCGGTCAATGGTCCGAATTTCACACGCCGAGACGTTGTTGCCGCACGGCTCCTGAGCGAACGCCTCCGCCGACGGGAATTCAAAGTCAATGGCTGTGAAGCCGATCGGTTCAATCAGGGCGGGCGGTGAGAGCAACACGCGGTTGGAGAAGACGTCGCGGTGGTCGTCTCGCTCAACGATGATGTCAACCCGAATCAGCCCGGGGTCGAGTTTCTCGAAGCCGAACTGACCGTTTTCATCGGTCAGGTTTTCCTCGGACACCCAGATGCCGGTCACCTCCTCAAGCCACGAGAGGTAAACGGTGGCGTTGACCATGGGGTTGCCGCGGTCGTCCACGACGCTGCCGGTGAAGGTGGCCGTGTCGTCAGGAGCCGTCAAGGCCAGGCGGTAGACAAATTCGTCAGGACGGACCAAACCGTCGTTGGGCGAAGCGTAGTCCAAGCCGTTGAGAAAGCCGAGCATGCACGTGAAGAACAGGAAGATGGCCGTTGCCTTGCCCATTGGGTGGAGGTTGGGGTCCTCGATGGTCAGCACCGTGTCTGAAGAAGCAAACAGCACCGGATGCTCGTCCACCATGTCGTCGAGGTAGGTGAGTTCCTCCCCCGTCTGCTCCGACATGGTTCACGGGAAGCGTGCGCCCTACTTGATGTCAATGCGAGCGCCCCAGCGAGCCTGCAATTGAGCCTGACAGGCCGCAGTCATCCATACGTTGAGGACCGTAGTGTTCGCCTCCGTGTGGACCTGCTCGACCATGCCCTGGTCGTAAATGGATGAGATGATGCGCTCGCTGGCGTCGCTTGAGGCCGTGGTCGGCGGGTGGACGTGAATCGACACGGGAGCACCAAACAGTTGCTCGCGAATGAACTGTTGAAGCTCCTCGATGCCGGCACCGGTCAAGGAAGAAATGGCGACAGGTTTGGGGAACCCTTGCTCGATGACGAGGTCGTTGACCGCTTGTTGTTGCTGAGGTGTCGTGGCGTCAACTTTGGTCAACACCACGTGTGGGGTTCGAGCCTCCTCAAGCGCGTCGGGTTCGTGTTCCTGACGCTCAAACACCTCGCGGCGCGTGGTCTCGAGTTTTCGGCGGGCTTCAAGAAGGGAGTCCGAGGTGTCAAGCAAAATCAGCGTTAAATCGGCATCTATTGCCTCAGCAATAGTTGCTTTAAATGCCGCTAATGTGGCGTTTGGTATGTTATCAATAAAACCGATGGTATCGGCCAGAAGAATTCTCGGACTTTTCTCCATCCTGCCCACCGTGGTCTCCAACGTAGAGAACAATTGGTCCTCAACAAGCACGGTTTTTCCCGATAAATGCTGAAACAACGAGGATTTTCCAGCGTTGGTGTAGCCCACAAACCCCACCGTCATCGCACCGCTTCGCACCCGCTGCCGGCGGTGCTCTCGTTGAGCATTGGCGTGTTTTTTCTGACGACGGCGCAGGTTGGTTAACTCGCGATTCAGGTTGGAGATGACGTTCTGAAGGGCGGTCACACCGCCACCACCGTACCCAGCACGCTCGCCGGTCGTCTGCTGCTGCGCCAATTCTCTGAGGATGGTGCGGTCGGACTGAAGTTGAGCGATTCGAACCTGGGTTCGGGCTTCGACCGAGGAGGCGTGGGCCGTGAACAAGGCGAGGAGCAGCCGGACCCGGTCCCAAATCTCAATGCCAAGCGCTTGACTCACACCCACGAGTTGCCGTGGGGTGGCGTTGGCGTGGATGATCGCCAAATCCACGCCTTCCCAAGGGTGGCCTGAAAGCGTGCTCTTGCGCTCGTCTGCAATGTCCTCAAGCCGGCCTTTCCCGAAATAGGTACGTGGGTCGATGTGGCCCGACTGCAGCACCGTTTCAACGATGGTGATGCCCATCGTTTCAGCCAAGGCTCGCAGTTCAGTGGTGTCCTCGGTGCCCCTGACCAGAAGGAGCGCCTTGCGCCCTTCGTGGTTGGTTCGGGCCTCACCCAGCACCACACCACCGCTGCCCGCCACGACGAACGGGTCATCGGCAGGCTGAGGCATGCGTTGAGCGAACGGTTAGTCTCATATCAGCCCACCTCAAGGCGTCACCATGACCGAAGAGCACGTGATGGAAGTGCGATGGTCAGGCAGCAAGGCACTGGGAGCAGCCATGGCTGAAGCTGCCCAAGCACAGGGGTACGAGCCGGTGTTGGAAGCCGAGGGTGTCGAAGCGACGCTGACGGTCAACGTGGCCGACAACGATTTGCAAACACTCCGGGACCGCGTGGATGAACTCCTCGTGGCGTTCAGCAACCTCGAAGAAGCATACAACGGGTGAAGCCATGGTCCAAACCACGGTGCTCATCGATGCGCATTGCGTCATGTGTAACGGGTTGGCTCGGTTCCTACGAACCAGGTCCAAACCCTCGGCTCAGCTTGACATCCACGGTATCGAGTCCGATGAGGGTCAAGCCCTCATCGCCACCTTCCCCGCTCGTCTTCAGGCCATGGACACCGTGTACGTGGTGCGGGACGGCGTTCCATACGCTCGCTCCGCCGGCGCTATTCGGCTGCTGCTTTGCATGCGCTGGTACTACGCCATGTGGTTCCCCTTTGCATGGCTCGTGCCGCTGCCACTGCGCGACGGCGTGTACTGGATGGTGTCCAAGGTGCGCCATCGCTTTGGACGACTTGAGGATTAGAGATTCAGGTCGAGGACAACCGGTGCGTGGTCAGACACATCAATGCCGCCCTGCCGCACGATGGTGCAGTCCTCCAACGCTGCTGCTGCCACCGAATTGAGCAGGAAATAATCGATGCGCCAGCCTCGGTCTTTGGCTCGTGCTTGACCCCGATTGGACCACCACGAATACACCTTTTCACCGGGGCCAACCTTGGTCCGGAACGCATCGACCCAGCCGTCCTCGAGCAGGTCGGTGAACCAGGCTCGTTCGTGAGGAAGAAATCCTGAACTCCTGGCGTTACCCTTGGGGTTCCAAATGTCGTCTTCCGTATGAGCGATGTTGAGGTCACCGCAGACCACCACGGGGCGCTCATCGTCAAGGTAAGGACGAATGAACGTCCGCCATTCTTCCATCCATCCTTCCTTGAATTGCTGCCGCTCGTCTTTGTTTGAGCCACTGGGCAGGTAGGTGTTGATGCAGACCACGCCGTTGACCTCGGTGACGAGAACGCGCCCCTCGGAGTCGGAGGGATCGAGACGGCCGCCCTTTCCGGTTTGCACAACCGTGTGGGGGCTGGTGGTGCCCGTTGCTACGCCGGAATACCCTTTCTTTTCGGCCGGGTGAAGGGTCACCTGCCATCCACTGGGCCACGACCACCCCTTGGGAAGTTGTTCCTCGAGCGTACGGGTCTCCTGAAGCATCATCACATCAGCGTCCAAGTCCTCAAAGTAGGCATCAATGCCCTTGCGAATGGCCGCTCGCAGGCCGTTCACGTTCCACGAAACAAAGCGCATGACTCCCCGTCAACTGCGGCGGTGAATAAGGATTCAACGGATGGTTTGTCCGCACAACCGGCCCGTGGCCGCCGCGGCGTCTGCGAGGGCGTGGTCGGAATTCACCCATTCTCCTGCGAGAAGGATACCGTGGTCAGCATAGGCGTCATACGCCGGTTTTTCCCCGATGGTTTGGACGATGATGTCGCGCTGTCGACGCTCATGGAGCACGTGCTTTCCCCAGCCCTTGGCGTGCCGGTCGACCATCTGTTCCAACCGCTGAAGGCGCTCGTCTTTGGCCTCGCCTTCGCGTTCAACCATGACCGCCGAAAGGAAGGCCCCTTCCAAGCCCAATTTCGGTTGGATGTTCGCCACGTCCAACACGTAGGCGCCTTCCTCGGGCTCAATGACGCCGTGCAAATCGCCCAGTGGTCTTGACGAGAGGGTGACGTCGAGGGTGCTGGCGCGCACCGGTTGAACCCCCTCAAGGGCTGCTTCGTCCACGGTTTGCAGCAAGCGTTTGGCTTGGGATACGCCGCAGGCAAGCACCACGACATCGCTGTCAAACGTTCGGCCGTCTTCAAGCGAAACCTTGCCTCCCTCGACCGTGTTCACCTGGCAATTCGCCTCGATGAGCACGCCGACTTCATCCAGGGCCGCAGCCATTCTTCCAACCACACCTGCCCATCCTTCGCCGACCACCGCCAGCCGGCTTTTTTGCAGCCCAGTGTACCGGTCGCCAAATCTGAGCACGCCAGAGTCCGCCAGCAATGCGGCAGCGGCAGCAGCGTGAGAAGTCGAGTTCGCCTGTTTCAATTCACGACGGAGGTCTGCAGCCAGCCGGACGTTGTTGCGAGGGCGAAGCGGGCCGACGCCCACGACGTGAAGGCGGTCCATTCGTGGACTGGCGAGCACGACCGGCAAGCGGCTGATCTTCTTCACGACCTTCATCAGCGGACCTCGCTTGTCGAGCAGGTGCAAGCCGTAGCCAAAGGGCGCGCCGTCCACGGTTTGCGAGGTCGCTCGTCCACCGAGCCGGTCGGTTCGGTCGAGCACCACCACGTGATGACCTGCGGTGACGGCATACAGGGCGGTGGTCAGGCCGGCGATGCCCGCACCAACCACCGTCACTCGAACCATGGGCTGGGGAGGGGCTACGAATGAAAAGGTCGTTGGAAGGGGTGGCTTGAAGTGGTCATCCGCGCTCCCTCCCCTCATGGCCGATGCACCGCTCTTGCCTCACGACCGTGGGCATGAACTGTGTACCATGGAAGACGGCGCCAGTCGGAAACTGATTGGAAGCATCGACCGTTGGGTCAGCGCCATGGTGGGCGACGACGGCATTGACATGCCCCTGTCCGGCGCCGGACCGTCCATTGAAGCCACCGTTTTTGCTCGTCAAGACGGGTTGGTCGTGGGATGCGCCGTGGTGGATTACATCCTTCAAATCTGGGCGCCATCGGTGCGTGTTTCGTGGTTTGCCGGCGACGGTAAGCGCGTGTCATCCGGTGATGAAATCGCGGTGTTCAGCGGTGTTCGGGACGATGTCCTGGCCGTGGAGCGTTTGGCGCTCAACGCCTTGGGGCAACTCTCCGGCGTTGCCACGGAAGCCAAGCGCTGGTCGGCCATTGCCCCCAAGCAGATTGCATGCACCCGGAAAACCGTCTGGGGCCTGCTTGACAAGTGGGCGGTTCACATGGGTGGAGGCTTGACCCATCGGCTGTCGAAGGACGATGCCGTGATGATCAAAGAAAACGACTTGGCCAGCATGCATGAAGAACTTGAAACGCATGCAGAGCGTTTGGTCACCTACCTGCAGCAGGTGGATCCATCGGACGTTGGTGCCTTCTTGGAGGTTGAAACCCGAACGGAAAAGGAAGCCATGATGGCGGCGATGGTTTGGTCTCAACGACGAGGTGAAGAGGACGTGGACCGCTTGGTCATCATGCTCGACAATTTCACGCCCGACCAGTGCAAGGCCATCAGCGAACAAATGGAAGAGCAAGGCGTTCGCGAACACGTCGTCCTCGAAGCCAGCGGTGGCATCGTGTTTGACGACCTCAAATCGTGGCACGAGTGCGGCTTGGACGTCGTGTCCACCAGTGTCATCAATCGTGGCGTCGCCCCGCTTGACATGAGCATGCTCGTCAAGGGCCTCTGAGGCGATAGCATGGACGACATCGCGGCCGACCCCAGCCACCCACGTTATGCCTCGTTGCTGATGCGACACCGCTTGGAGGTGGCCGCGAAAAAGGGAATGCTCGCCGACAGCGCCATGATCGCCCACGGGCGTGGCGAGGCATTTGACTACCTCTTGGGCGAGCGAACCACGGACAGCGCTCTTCGAGCATCCCGTCAAGCGTTGGCCGCCCTGCAGGCTGCCCAGCGTCCGGTGTTGAGTATCAACGGCAACGTCGCCGCTCTGGCTTGCGATGAAATGCTTCGGCTGGCCGACGTGCTTTCGTGCCCGGTGGAGGTGAACATCTTCTACCGGACGCCCGAACGGATGGAAGCGATTCTCGGCCATATCAACGAGCGAAAGAAAGCGCTGGATCTCGATGTGCTTGTTCTCGGTGATGCGCCCGATGCGCACATTCCGGGCTTGAAGGGCCCACGAGCGGCCTGCCACCGAGAAGGCATCCTCGAAAGCGACGTCATTCTCGTGCCGTTGGAGGACGGCGACCGATGTAACGCCTTGGTCGCGATGGGCAAAACCGTCATTGTGATCGACTTGAACCCGCTTTCCCGATCGGCTCAACAGGGCAGCATCACCATCGTTGACGAACTGTCCAGAGCACTCAACACCATGCTCACCATGGCGGCTGACGAAGGGCAAGTGGACCTTGACGAGACCTACGATCACCAAGCGGTCCTGAACGAAGGGCTCGCCGAGATGCTTTCAGCCTTGAAAGGCCCTTAGCATAGGATACGGTTTAGTGAATGAACATGGTGAGAACGACGGCCACCAGGGCCAGAGAAAACGTAAGCATGTACAGAGTATAAATCGCAATGGAAATTTTTGCACGGGTGGTTGAAGCGCCCTGTTCGGCGTCCCACTCCGCTTTCTTCGACGTAGAGATGATCACCAATATGGAGGTGATAATGGCCATCAAACAGAACAAAATGGCGCCGATCTGTGCGATGAACCAGGAGCCCTCTTGCTCAAGACCAACCATGAACGTGGGGACGGAAATGAGTGCGCCGATGATAAACACAACAACGGCTGCGAATTTGAGATTTCTTTCCGGCTGATATTCTTCGTTAACCGACTCACCCGAGAGAGAGCCATACGGTTCCATGTGCTCAACTCCCTGCGTGGAATCAGCGTTCCTTGAGCTTGGCCGCCAAGCGGTCAGCGATGCTGATGCCGACATCGGAACACGAAGCGGTTCCACCGATGTCGTAGGTCAGCATCTTGCCATCCTTGAGATGGTCGGCCACGCTGTCATCGATGAGGCGGCCGATAGCAACGAGGTCGTCGTCGTTGTTCTTGCGACCGAGGTAATCCATCATCATCTGAATGGAATTGATGGAAGCGATGGGGTTGACTTTGTTCTGACCGGCGTGCTTGGGAGCGGAGCCGTGAACGGGTTCGAAGAAGGCGTGGTCGTCGCCGATGTTGCCCGAGGCCGCCATGCCCATGCCGCCTTGAAGCACGGCGCCGAGGTCCGTAGAAATATCGCCAAACATGTTGGAGGTCACGACGGTGTCGTAGTGCTCGGGCGAACGGGTGATCCACTGCATGAAGGCATCGATGTAGCCGTAGTCGGCTTCGGTTCCAGGGTAGCCTGCAGCCACCTCGTCGAAGGTCGAGCGGAAGAGTTGGCATCCTCGGGTGACGTTGGACTTGTCGATGCAGGACACGCGGCGGACGCCGTCGGCCGGTGCACCGTTGCGGGTCTCAGCGATTTCGAAGCCCATGCGAATCAGGCGCTCGGAGCCGCTCTTGGAAATGGGACGTGGGTCGTAGGCTACCTCGCCTTCAAGACCGGGAAAGGTCATCGGCTCGGGTTCGTACTCTTCTCGTCCTTGGGCTCGGTCAGCAGACCTTCGCAACAAAGCGTGGTAGAGGCCTTCGGTGTTCTCCCGCAGGATGGTCATGTCCACCATACCGGGCTCCCAAATCTGGCGGAAGCCACCGTGGATTTTGTGGGGCACACCTTCGTAGAGTTTGATCGGTCGCACATTGGCGTAAAGGTCCAAGCCGCTGCGCAGACCGAGGATGACCGACCCACCAGCGAGGTCGCCGTTGGGCAAACGAGCACCGGGATAGCCAATGGCACCGAGGAAAATGGCGTCCGTTTCATTTTTACAAATGTCAAACGAGCCTTCAGCCCATTCTTCACCGGTGGCCATGTAGTGCTCACCGCCACAGGGAATAACGGTCTGGTCAAACCCGTGGTTCGAGTGTTCCTGGATGGTATCCAAGATGCGCTGGGCCTCCAGCGCCACTTCTCGGCCCGTCCCGTCGCCTGGCAGAACCGTGATGCGATGGTCACTCATGGCCTGTCGCAGATGGCGCTTCTACATGAACGCGACCCTCGGTCCATGAGGAATCTGAAGGTGCTCACCGCCATGTTTCGGCGTTGGTGAATCCCACATTGTTTTCTCAAAAACCGGCGCCTTGCACGGAAGAAGCAGGGGATGTTTCATAGGCTGTCAAGCCGGAAGAACGAGCATGGCGGACGAGCACAAAAACGAGCAGGAACGTCGTGTCTCCGTGGAGGACATGCCTGCCGAAGTGCGCCAACTTTCGGATGCCATGTTGGGTGTGAATCCAAACTGGAACGTGCACGATTGGATCGTCGAGCAAGCCAACATGACCATGGATTTGCTCGCACTGGACTTGCTGCGAGAAAAGGTCGTGATCGACCAGCGTCTCCAGCGCCTCGACGACTTGGGACGCCGCTTGGAGCCTGAAGCCTCAACCGAAGAACAGGACGACCCCCACCAGCGAAACCTGTTTGATTGCTTTGACCTCAACGAACCACACGCGCTTCGGGGCTTGGGCGAGCGCGCCACCTCCGAGCCAGCCGTTGAACAGGTAAGCGAAGAGACGCACCCTGCGAACATCTTCCTCGATTTGATGCCCGATGCCAACACCGACGACCCGCTTCTGGCCATCGCTTGCCAGTCGGTCATCATGAGCATTGAACTTGAACTGGCTCGAGGTGAACCCGTCGCCTCGCTTCAGGCCATCTTTGACCACACTCGCGCTTCGAACATCCAAGATGATGAAACCGATGAAGCGCTGGACCACCTCCTGACCACCGGCCTGGTCATCGAAGTGGACGACGATTGCTTCATTCTCCTTCCGTCGTGATGGGAGCCCGCGGCAGTCCCAACGACCGACTTTATCCCACGGACGCCTATGCTAAACCATGGGAATACTCAGGTCGGTCGTTTGGGGAAGTGTAGCGTGGTTTTCAGCAACAGCGATGCTGGTGCATCCCGAAATGGCGCTCGGCTTGGCCATCGTAGTCGCGTTCCTGTCTGAATCCACTCACCACAGTGCGGAGCTGGGGCGCATGCGACGAGACGGGCATCAACTCGCCACTCAGCTCCGTGAGGCCAACGGCCAAGTGGAGAGCCTGCAGCGCGCACTGACCCGGCGGCACGTGGAGTTGAACACCGCCATCGAGGAACTTCAGCGGCGTGACGCCGTGGGCAGTCCGGCGGCTCGCGAGTTGCTCAAACGGCAGGAAGAAGCCATGACGGCGGCCTCACATGCGCTTGAGGCGCGTCAGGAACGAAACGACGTGGTGTTCAACAGCATGGAGCGCTTGCTCAACATGCAGGTTGAGCAGGTGGCCAACATGCAACAAGCCATGGGGAATCTGCTCCAACACCTGATCTCCCAGCCTCGAGGGCACTTCACCATGAGTGACAGCGTGCTTGTGCAGGAGCGAGGAGGTGGAGGGCTCGACGAGACCTTTGCGGAATTGAACGAATGGCTTTCGCGAGAAGCGGTATCTTCACCATGAGGGGCAGCCTCCCTGCGCCATGGCAAGCAAGAAAGAGGGGGCGCAGCGCGTCCTCGACGCGCATGCCTCGCGCCTGAAAGTTGAGAAGCGCCTTGTTCCCGTCGTCGTGATCATCGTGCTCATCGGCATCGGCGTGGCCGCCCTCACGCGCTGGGAATTCGGTTTGGCCACCGTTCTGTTGTGTGGCTTGCTGTTCCAATATGCGGTAGAACGCATGACCACCATCCTTGACGCAGGCGTCATCAACGGGCTGAAAGACATGGGTTGGGACGTTGACACCGATCTCGACGAGGCAACGTTGGAGAAAATCAGCACCATCGCCGCAAAGTAGGTGGATAGGTTGACCGCGAACAAGGACCTGATTCAGCAATTCTTCGTCGATGAGCGGCAGGCGCACAGGCGTGCTGTCATCGTGACGTGGATCATCGTTGGTTTGGCCGACCTATGGGGCATCGGTGCTTACTTCGGTGGTGTTGAACTCTTCGTCATTCTCCAAGGGTTGATCGTGTTCCTGGCCTTGGTGATGGTGTGCATGTGGTTGAGTTTGCATCGCAAAAAAACACTGCAGGACCGTTTGAGCGAAGTGCTCGACAGCATCGAATTCGGATGGGATGAGCTTCACGGTTTGGACCTGAGCAGCGCGGAGTCAGACCATCTTCACTTGGCCTTTGCTTCGACCGTCGGGCGGGCAGCTTCCAACGAGACCTTTCTTCGAACGCGAGGCGAAGATGAGAAAGGCCCGGCCTTCGGCAAGCCTGGCATTGACATTGATGCAACGGCTGAGCGCGTGGACCCGGCCCTGCACGAGGAAGACTACGCTGGCTTGGAAGGGGACTTACGGGTCAGCGAGCAACTCGTGGAAGAGGCCAATCAACACTACGCCGAAGAGGCCCAACGCCTGTGGGACATCGCTGAGGCTCGCGACATGGACAACATTGAGGAAGGCGTCAGCAGACTGGGAGATTTGGTCGCCTCAGGTTGGTTCGAGCGAAACGCCAAGGACGGAGCCGTTGAGGAATTGATGAAATCAAAGGGCGGCGGCGATTCTCAATGAGCATCTTCTAAAGCCGCCTTCATGACACCAAAGGCATGACGGTGAAGGCCATCCTCGTCGCTGGCGGCTACGGTTCCCGTCTTCTTCCCTTCACGCGCTACACGCAGAAGACGCTGCTTCCGCTGCATGAACGCCCGGTCATCGACTATGCGCTGGGCACCATCCGTCGAGCAGGCATCAAGGACATCACCATCATCTCGAACCAGTTCGTCGGGCAAATCGCAAAACACGTTGGTCAAGGCCTTCCGGGCGAACGCATTCACTACGTCATCGAGGAAGAGCCACTGGGCGTGGCGCACGCCCTCAACTTGGCTCGGCCCTACAACTCCGATGCACGCCTCATGGTCTACTTCTCAGACAACATCACCACGCTCGAGTTTGGTGAACATGTCGCTGCCTTTGAGGATGCAGCGACGCCACCGGGTTGCCTGCTCATCGCTCGAGAAGAACCTCACCCGGAAGCCTTTGGTGTGGCGGTGTTTGATGATGATGGCAAGATCTGCGACATCGTGGAAAAACCGGCCAATCCGCCCTCCAACCTCGCCATCGGCGGGATTTACATGTTCGACGAGGAATTCTGGACCCACCTTGACCAGGCCGTTGCCGACCACGGTGAATCCTTCTCCATCTCCGACATCACCCGAACCTATGTCAAGGCCGGTCGGGCCGCTGTCCTCTCCGTTGGCGAAGAGACGTGGGTGGACTGTGGCACACCCGATTCCCTTCTCCAAGCCTCTCAAATGGCGAAAGATGGAAAATTGGACCCCACCCCCCACCGATGAACGGAGCGATGGACATGAAGGTAGGTATCATTGGAGCTGGCATGGTTGGCGGAGCGATTGAACACTGTTTCGGGCACGCCCACGACCTGTATGTTCACGACCCAGCCCGAGGCACATCGCTCAGCGATGTCATTGATCACGTTGATATGGCCTACATCGCCGTCCCCACACCGCCGCACCCTGAAACGGGCGCCTGCGACACCACCATTGTTGAAGGCGTGCTCGACGCACTTCCCAAGGGCTTCACGGCCGTCATCAAGAGCACCGTCGTACCGGGCACCACGCAGACCTATCACGAGCGTTACCCTGACTTGAAGATCGCTTATTCACCTGAGTTTTTGGTCGAGCGTCGCCGTCTCGAAGATTTTGCCAATCAAGACATCTTGGTGGTGGGCACCCACCACAAGGACGTGGCAGAGGTGGTGTTCCAGCAACACCGAGAAGCCGGCGTGCTTCGAAAAGAACAGGTGTATCAGGTCACGCCTACTCAAGCTGAACTGGTGAAGTACACCAAGAACACGTTCTATGCGCTGAAGGTCACCTTTGCCAACCAAATGTACGACATCTGTCAGGGGATGGGTGAGGACTGGTACGCCATCCGGGACATCATCACGGCCGACCAAGCCCAACCCATCGGCCCCTCGCACCTCGACCCGATCTTTGGCCTCCGCCGTGGTTTTGGCGGCAAATGCCTGCCCAAGGACAGTTCCGCCCTTGGCGTGTTAGCGGATGAACTCGGCGTGAAATACGCCATCATGGATGCCATGCAGGAAGACAACGACGTGCTTCGTGGCATGCTGACGGGGAAACCCAGCGACGTGGTCACCAATGACGATTGACGCCATGGCATGGCTCGACGAACGTGTGCCTCGTGGCTCGCTGATTCGTTTCAGCATGGCCGGCGGTTTCAACAGCCTCATCTTCTACTTGATGTGGGCCATGCTCCTCGCCATGTTCGCCGGCACCGATGTTCGCCTGTTGTGGGGCGCCTGTTGGGGCGCCACCGGTGTCTTTGCCCACTACGTTCACCGCTGGTTCACCTTTGACAACCGAAAGCCGGTGTCGTGGACCTTGTCCACCGCCGTTCCCGTCTACGTCATCAGCCTCGGCGGTTCAAGCCTCACCATCGGCTGGCTCGACGACCTGTTTTCCGAAGACGTTCGTCTCTTGGGCGTGGTCAACCTGCTGGTCTGGGGCGTTATCGTGTGGCTGATGCTGCGTGTGTTGGTGTTCCAATATTCACCTACAGAGCATGCGTCTCGAGCACGTCCAGGGGAATGACGTCAAGCGCACGCTGGTGCGTGGCTTCCAAGTCCACGGGGCACGCCTTACCCGCATTGACAGCCAACAACCAGGTTCGAGCACAGACGCACCAAGAATCACCGGCTTTCAATCCAGGGAAATTGAATCGCGGGGCGGGCGTGATGAGGTCGTTGCCCATGTCCCTTGCGAATTCGAGGAAGTCGTCGTTGAGGACGCAGCACACCGTGTGGGAACCGTGGTCGTTGTCGTCGGTGTTGCAACAGCCGTCCCGATACCAACCGGTCAGCGGGTCCTGGGAGCAGGGCTCAAGTTCGGTACCGAGCACGTTCACGCTGGGGTGCATGGGGGGAGGAATGGATGCTGCCTCTTCAACGCTTGTCCATGAAGCCGTCATCCCCTGAGGCCAGATTTGATTCGCTGCCACAGACTTTGTTGTGCGGGGGGTTCCGCTCGCCCGAGCAGCACGTCCAATTCACCCGATCGCTCGAGGTTCACCAGATCATCAAACCCGCCAACATGGTGGTCGCCCACCACGATTTGAGGAACGGTTCGCGCCCCACCGGTAGCGCGAGCAAAGGCGCGTTGAATCGCGGGGTCGTTTTTCAGTCGACGTTCTTTGTAGGCCACCCGTTTTCCATCGAGCAAACGCTTGGCTTGAACGCAAGCACCGCAGCCACGGCCGATCCAGATGACCACCGGTGCATCGCTGCCCTCAACCATGCCCCTCGGGCATCAAAGAGTGGTTTCAAGATTGGGGGGTTGTGGGGGCTTTTGTCCGTTGGGTTCATTGGGTAGAAGCGCGGGATGGGCGCGTAATGCTACCCGATACGGTACACAAACTCCCCCGAGAGGAACGCTTCGCCTACGCTCGCTTGTTGGCCTACATGGCTCGCATCGACAACGAACTGACGGTTGACGAGATGGCCATGTTCGAGCAACGCCTCGGCACAGCCTTGCTTTCACCCGGACAGCGAGAGGCCATTCGAGCCGCCCTCAAGAATCCACCAACCTTGGAGGAGTGCCTGGAGGAACTGTCCGGAGAGGCCGGTCGTCTTGCGCTCCGTGACGCTGTCATGATGGCGGCAGCCGACGGCACCGTTGACGAGGACGAACGGGACGCTTTGGAGGACATCTCCGAACACTTGGGCCTCCGAGAAGATGCCGTTGAACAACTGCTCAACTGGACCATCAAGGGCTACAAGTGGATGAAAGAGGGCTACGAACTTCTTGACACGCTCGAGGAATGAGCCCCCATGTTCCCCGATGGGTTGGTCCATCGTTCGCCACAAGAACGTGTTCGTTATGCCGAAATTTTGGTCTACATCGCGGCTGCCGACGGCGAACTGGTCCGGGAAGAGATCGCCACCATCGAGGCCATGATGGGTCGAGCCATGCTCCATCCCGAATCGAGGATCACTGTTCGAGCAGGATTTGAACAACCCATCCCCCTCGAGCAATCCCTGACCGACCTTGATCCTGCACTGGCACAAATCGTCCTGCGCGACGCGGCCTTGGTCGCTGCGGTTGACGGCGACTACGACCGAAAGGAATTGACGGCCCTCAGGAAAATTGCGAAGGCCGCCGGTGCCTCAAACACGCAACTCTCCGCCCTCTTGGACTGGGTGAAAGAGGGGTGGCTTTGGTTCGAGAAAGCAGGCGTCTTTTTGGGCCAGTAACGGCCCTTTTCCATCCTTTCCTTGAGAGACATCTTCAAAGAGAGAAAGCCGTCCCGTCGGTTTGGTGGGGACATTGCAAAACGGGGTTAGCGGTTGGTATGCACGATTGGACCGATGTCTTGACAACCGCGAACAACAAATCGACATTTGGTTGACCACATGGGAACAATCCCTCAAGACCTTCCAACCCATTGCTGCCCTTCTTCCCGAAGACTGGCCGACCCTTCCTGCCAACCTCCTCACCGACCCCGGTCATGTCCTTGACCACCTGCTTGCTCGCCACGATGCTGAGTCCGATGGTCGCTCGCCCAGAGGCGCCCACCCAACGCCGCCACGACTGGCCGACGCCGTTATTTGCTCCGAGATGAAGGACAGTTTGGTCAATCCTAAGAAACCCGTCCAGCAATCCAATTTCCTCATGAGTAACCTCCCCCCTGGTTTCCGCCAACACGTTGAACAGCTCAACCTTCCAAAAGCCAGACAAGACAGCGAAGTGGACGACGAAGCTGAACATGAGGCCGTGAACAACGACCTGCGAACCCTCAGCGGCATTCCGCTCCCCGTCGCCGACACCGCTTGCGGTGGCGGTCTGTTTCATGCCCGACTGATTCGCCGTCACGCCGACGCTCACGAAGATGCTGACCCTGAAGTCAGGAAGGAGGACACGCGTCGATTGTTCTCAAACGTTCAACTCCTCGATGTTGACCCGCTGGTCGTCGAGAGCACCAAGGCCCGTCTGTTGCTTGAGTCCATCCGTCATGAACTGGTGAGTTTTGGCCCCGAGACACCCGGGAAAATTTCCCGGAAAGAAATGGAATCGCTCCTCGACGCTGGCGTTCAGCAGGGCGACGCACTCCAAGGCGAATGGCCCTGGGAACAAGCGCCTGAATTGGTGTTGACCAATCCGCCATGGCTTCGCATCAAAGACCGATTCCGAGGCATGGAAGACGGGAGTCAACTTCGCAAGGAACTCGGAGACCGCCTTCGTGGTTTGACCGACAACGGACAGCCTCGCTTCTCAACGATGCGTGGCAACGTGAACCTCTACCGTTTGTTCATCGAGCGAAGCCTCCAGATTCTCAACGACGGTGGACGACTCCGCATCATCGCTCCCGACAGTTTGCTGCGTGAACAGTCCTCGCATCCGCTGCGAGAGTTGCTCGTCAAGCACCACGGATGGACCCATGCGTGGGCCATCGAAGAAGCGAACTTGCTTTTCCCCGGCATGACGCAGGGCGTGGTGGTGCTCGGCATCACGGCGAACGGTGAAGCGTCCGTGCTCAACCTTCAGGGCCCCATCACCCGAGCTGATCTGCGTCGGGAAGGTGAAGGCCTCTCTTCTCGCGTGCCGCAGTTTGAACTCAAGCACGAGCAATGGACGGCATGGGCTCGTGACACGTGGGCCGTGCCTCGCCTGCCACGCGACCGAATTGAGCGGTCTTACACCCTCAAGGTGCTCGACCGGCTGGCACAACTCCCACGCCTTAGCGATGAGGAACACCCGCTGACGACCAACCAGCGACAGGTTCGTGTTCGCGTTGGCGAAATTGACCAAACCGCTCACGCCAAGAACATCGAAACCTGGGTCAAAGGCAAGCGAAGCCGTCCCTTCATCCGCGGAGTGCACTTCTCCGAAAGCGAAGACGGGCAGGTGTTCATTCGACATCCCGCCTTCCGCACCGACATCCCTTCCCGGGCCAGCGAACGCCAATTGGCCATGTGGGTGGGCGAACAACACCCGACCTACGGTCCTCGCCTCGCCTGCCAAGCCATCGTCAACGCTCACCAGGAGCGTCGCCTTCGATGGGCGGTGATCCCGGAGGGAAGCGTCCTCGGGAACAGCGTCAACCACATCGAGCTGCACGACGACATCCAAACCCGTCTCATGCAGGACCACTCAGACATCGAAACGGGGTTGCAATGGTTGTGCAACCACCTCAACAACAACGATCTGGACGAGTGGGCTCGCGCATGGGCGGCCAACAACAACGTCAACAACTACGAGTTGGAGATGCTGCCCGTTGAATTGCCCGATTCGTTTCCACAATTCAGCACTCTCGTTGGTTGATGTGGAAGATACGCCCGCAGGATTTCCGAATACCCGCGTTTTCAACACGATAATTTATATCACCATCGCGGTTCGCTGAAGATGCGAACGCTTCGGAGGATGCAAGGAAAATGGGTGTTCATCCAAAAATCGGCATCACGGGCCTGCCACGCAGTGGAAAGTCGGCCGTGATGGAGAAGGTGCTTGACATGTTGCTTGACGAGCGCAAGCGAGAGATCAGCATGCGCGGTGGCTCCTCCGAGAAGCCCATCCTTGGTGGACTTCGAACCGAACCGCTCTTGGAAAACGGCGAGCGCATGGGTTACAAGGTCATCGACATCGTCTCGGGCGAGGAAGGGACCATCGCCCACAAGAGCATCGATTCTCGCCTGCGCGTGCTCGGCTACGGCATCGACGTGGAGGAACTCAACCGAGTGGCGCTCCCCGCCATCGATTACGCCCAACATCACTGCGAAGTCCTCGTCATTGACGAAATCGGCAAGTTTTCGGTGGAATCCGAAGCCTTCGTTCAGGCGGTCCGGAGTGCCCTTGAAGTTGACATGCCCACCTTGTTGACCCTGCACAAAAAGAGTCGACACCCGTTGCTTCAGGACATCCGTCGCCGAGATGACGGGCGCATTCTGGAAGTCACGCCGGTGAACCGAGCCCTGTTGCCTTACAAGATTCACAAATTGATGCGCGAGACCTACTAAGGCGCGTCGACCGTCATCGGTTCCTTCATGGCACCCCTCCTCGTGGACGCGTCATGCACCCGCCCAACGTTGCCGTGGAGCGACTCCTCTACGGCACCGGCGTTGGCCTTCTGTTAGGAGCAGG
>CAXRAL010000019.1:0-6742 GCA_964228815.1 Candidatus Poseidoniaceae archaeon | reverse complement strand
AGGTCGCGGCTGTGGTTTGCAGAACCGTTGGTGTTCCCCAAATGCTACCGTTGGTCGAGCCGAACGAGAGCCCGGTTGGTAGGCTGGGGCTGATTTCCCAACTTGTTACGGCTCCACCGCTCACGCTTGGCGTGTTGGTCGTCATCGTTGTGCCCTTCTCGAGGGTCATGTTTTCGAGTGTGTAACCCAAAGCGTTGGGCACCTGGTCGTTGATGGTGATGTTGACCTGAACCGAAACTGAACCTCCGGAATTGTTCGCCCATACGGTGTAGGCGACCGTTGTTGTCTGGAGCACCGTTGGCGTTCCGCTGATTTTTCCGTCTGCAGTGCCCCACGTGAGACCGCTTGGAAGCGAGGGGCTGATCTCCCATGAGGTGATGGCGCCACCACTGACCGATGGGAGGTTCGGCGTCATCGTCGTGCCCTTCGTAAGGGTCATGTTCTTTGGTGAATACGAGAGTGAATTGGGCGCTTCATCGATGATGGTGATGTTGACTTGGGCCGAGGTCGAACCGCCAGAGTTGTTGGCCCAAACCGTGTACGTCGTCGCTGTCGTTTGCAGCACCGTCGGTGTTCCACTGATGGCACCGGTCGAAGTGCTGAAGGAAAGGCCCGTTGGAACGGAGGGGTTGATTTCCCATGATGTGATGGTGCCACCGCTCACGCTTGGCGTGTTGGTCGTCATCGCTGTGCCCTTCGTGAGGTTCATGTTCTCTGGCGAATAGACCAGGTCGTACGGTGCGACGTGCTGCGATGTAAGTGAAATCGAAGTTGTGTACGAACCGGCTGAATTGTTGGCCATCACGGTGTAGGTTGTGCTGGTCATCGTTACCGTAGGCGTCCCCCAAATCGTACCGTTGCTCGATTCGAAATTCATGCCGCTCGGCAAGGTTCCAGAGAGCGAATAGGAGGTGGTGACCTCCCCGTTGGCCACGGTGAGAGGGAAACTGTAGGTTTGGCCGAGAATCAGCGTCGAAGAGGATTGTGCGTAGGACAGGTTGGTGGTGTTGCTGTACACCCCTTTGCCTGCCGTGTACAACTGGTTGATGTTGCTGGCGTTCAGCGCATCGGCGAAGGCCATGACCGAACCGATCTGTCCATCAAATGGCTGATCATCTTCTCCACCGTTGTACGAGCCCAGGAAGACGTTGTTGCTCACATCTCGGAGGTTACCACTACCCGATAGGCTACCGTTGGCGACATTCACACCATCGAGGTAGAGCCGAAGCGTGTTGCCAACATCGGCCACCATGACCACGTGATACCAGCGGTCGGTGTCAATGGAGGCGTCCGAGGTCCATGCAGCAGACGTGTTTGACGTCGTCCCTACCGTTGCATAGAGATCACCTGTAGCAGATCGAATTCTGAGCGCCCATCCGATATCCGAGGACTGCCCGTTGTCATCGTATGTACCGATGATGGTGCTGCCTTGAAGGCTGGAAGCATTGATCCATGTGGCGACCGACCAATCGTTGTGGTCTACGCTTGCATAGCGGACGATGACGACACCGGACCCGCCGTTGGCACCTTCCTTGGAGTTTCCACCGCCACCGCCACCGCCACCACCGCGATTTGTTGTTCCGTGTGTTGCAGCAGTTGAAGTTCCACCGTCACCGGCACCAGCACCACCATTGCCGTATGTATTCCAAGAACCACCACCGGCACCTGAGCCGTACATGACTAACGAACCCGTGATGCTACTGTTGAGGCCATCACCGCCGTCGCCTCCGTTGTTGGAGGAGGGGGCATTTTCGCCATCATCACCGGCTCCTCCACCGCCCGCACCTGCGTCATTTGCACCGTCACCACCGTTGGTCGCACCAGTGCCGCCACCGCCACCGGTGTTTGAAGCGCCACCACCACTACCGTTCTTGTCAAACGCTGGAGAGCCTGTTGGGGCATCGGAACCGTTTGCGCCAGAGGAGCCCCAACCGGCACCGCCACCGCCACCGCCAACGACCGATGTTCCAAGTTTCGAAGCCTGTCCGTTCGCACCGTTTGCCGTGTTGGTCGTCGAACCTTGACCGCCTTGTCCAACAACAACGGCGACGGAAGAACCAGCGGTCAGCGCTGTTGAGTTGTAGAATCCGACACCACCGCCACCGCCACCGCCACCGGTGTTGTAGCCACCGCCACCGCCTCCACCGACGATCAAGACGTCTGCAGAGCTTACACCCTTTGGTACGCGCCATCCGCCTTGCGCGGTGAGCACCGTACGCTCGAAGGTGAGGACGGTGTCGCTTCCAACGGTAGAAACATCCCAGGTGCGAACAACTTTGGGTGAACCGGTTACCGAGGTGAGCGAAGATGAACTCGCGTTCGCACCCGTGGCTATGTTCGATATGCCGGTGATGGTATCACCGTCGCGCTCGAGATTGAAATCAAAGAAGGCATTGAGGTATTGATCGTCGACGTTGGGGTATTTATTCATGTCGTCAACTATGGTGGATGAACGGTCTGAAGTGTAGATACGGACGTCGTCAATCAACCCATGCCAAGCATCACTCGTAGCATATTGACCACTTCGGGAGCCGACGTATAGTGACTGGTTGTTGTTGTTGCCTAGATCTCCTTCATAGGACGAGACGCTGTAAGATTGCACACCATTCAAGAAAAATTTGACACCGGTACTGCTGCCTGCTCGAGTCAATGCAACGTGCTGCCAGACATTGTTATCAGCAGGAACGCCGGTGTCGACCCAGTTTCCAATATACCATGCCGTACCATTCCCAAGAACGTAATGCCACGTGCCTTCGTGGCATCCAATCTTGAACGAATACACTTTGCTGAGGATTGTTGGAGGGTCATTGAGATTTTCGCAATCTGTCGGTTTAACCCATGCTTGAATGGTGAATGAGGTCTCTACAGCACCCAATGTGTAACCTGCGGTAGTCGAAGGAGCAGTGAGGTATTGCGTGGTCGGACCTGTATTCAATTCGACGGCCAAATCCTCGTACGGCTCACCTGGTCGGAGGGACGTTGAATCCTCAATTTCGATTTCATCGCAGACATAATTGCCACTCGAGCCCGTGCACGCCCCATCGTAGGTGAATCGGGTGAAATCAGCGTCCCATGTTGGTCCAGCAGCCGCAACGGTTCCGTTGTTGTCGAAGCCAGAAAGGTCAGCGACGTTCGTGCCGCTGCCACTGTACGAACTGCTGTTGGTGGGGTCAAGATGGAGACGCAGGTCGAGCGTGGATGGTGGAGTGTAGGAAGCGAAGAGGCAGGAGCCATCCGAGAGCGTTGCGTCTGCATCGTAGTTGTCTGCATAGTCGAGCATACAACCTGCAACGGGTGCATTTGGCGTGGTGTAGGTCCAGGAAATACCTGCCGTCCAAGGGTTGCTCACGCCCGCATCGTAGGCCCCTGCACTCATGTTGTCGAGATGGGAATTCACCTTGGGTCGGAAATCCTGATTGGCAGGATCAACCAATTGATTCCAAACGGAGTCCGTGGTGTTGACGTAACCGTTCCAATTGTTCCAATAAGTTCCGGCAGGCAATGGATAAAGTGCCCATGAATCGGATCGATGGTCTGCCATCTTGTCCGCTGCGTTTTGGTGAATGGTGGAGTTGCCGTTGTTGACGCCGTCATCGGTGAGAATGATCATGTCGTTCTTGCCGCTTGAGTTGAACACCGTATTGTTGTGAATGTCGTGATAGTCGCCCTTGACCATCAATCCACCTGCAGCATTCCAGATGACGTTGTGGTGCATGGTTCCGTTGCGACCTTCTCCCGCTTGACCAATCGGTGCATCAAAGCGAGCACCGTACTTGATGATGTCGTGAATCCAGTTGTAGGCGATTTCTGCCCCAGGCGCCTCCGCCTGCATGACTTGTACAACGGCACCGTCGGTTTGCAGATGCCCAACGTCCCACACTTCGTTGTAGAACACCTTGGGTGCATCACCGATGGAGAGAACAGAGGATGCACCGGTGAGATGGACGGTGTTGTTGGTGAAGTACATGTCTCGGCCTCCCTCGTAAATCGTGACCATCAGGCCTTTCTGGTCAGCTGCTGACCAATCGATGGCATGGAAGTAGGAATTGTTCACCGTGTTGTTGTTCGTTTGGCCCGGCGAACCTTGGAACTCAATGGCTCCACCGTCGGTGTTGGTGATGGAAATCCTGTCGACAAAGGAATTCTTTGAGCGGTAGAAGCGGGTCATCCAGCGGTCGTCTTCAGACTCTCCTGCAATCCCCAGTCCACGCTTGGATGTGCTCGGGTATTCGAGGGTGGCGTTGGTGAACGAACAGCCATCGCAGTTGTTGAAATTCACCGTGGTGCCGAAGAAATCGATGCCCTGAACTGTCACGCCGTCGGACCCATCAACGCTGATGGCGAAGGGTTGCACCTTGACACGGAGATCCAGATCGTTGGCGTCTTGACCGGAAGGCGCCTTGTAGTGCAGGCGGTTGTTCGTGTTGTTGAACCACCATTCGCCGTCCTGGTCGATGAGTTCTCGCTTGCCTTCCAAGAAGTAGGCGTGGTGCTTGGTCTTCCACCCCACGCCGGTGCCGTCGTAGGCGAAGGTGCCGTTGTTTGGATTCCAGTCGGTGATGATGCGGCTGTTGCTTCGGAACGAACCCAAGTTCATGACCGCAATGGCGCCGACGGGGTCGAGACCAGTGGCGTTCACCGTCTCGTTCAGGCCGGTGTGAACACCCGCTTCTGGTCCAGCATCGGTGAGCCAGCCAATCGTGTAGGCGTTGTTTGAGCCGGTCAAGGTGCCTTCTGCCCAATACGACCGATTGAACACCGTCTCATCATCAAATCCAGCGTTCGGCCAGCGAGCAGGCACCTGTTCTTCGTGGTCGAGGAACAACTGCCAACCGTCTTCCGTCAGCGTCACTTCTTGGATGCCATCGCTGTCGGCAGAACCCCACACGCCACCGAGGTCGTCGGCGATGCTGCGGGTGCCGTCGAACACCACACGCTCGCCGGTGGCCGCCCGAATGAGCAGGTTGTCGAGGTTGTTCACACTCACGTTTTCGTGGTACAAACCGGCATGGAGCACGATTTCAGGATTGGACGCCGACTCGCTCGCTGCCAAGGTCACCGCAGCGCCGAGGCTGGCTTTGGGACAGTTGCTGGTGCCCGGATAGGTGTCATCACCTTCGGCAACGTCAACGTGAATTTCCGTGCCGCTGGTGCGTGAAGCAGCGGAACAAACGGCCGGAGAACCGACCCGCAGCACATCGGTTTCCTTTTCCTGGAGTTCGACGGGCGGCTTCCACCCGCGATACGCTTCGATGTAGGCCGTTTGCGCCAACATGACCATCAACAACGAGAGGACGAGCGCCTTCCGTTGTTGTGAATCGTTCAGCATAACGCCACCTCGCTATGCTTGGCAATTTGTTGGTCCATTTAAGCACCAACCCAATATCACGAGCGCCTCCCCCTTTAGGGGGAGGCGATTTCACTCCTCTTCGGATGAAACGGCCGTTGAATCCTGAGCATCATCGACACGAGATTCACCGGGCCAATCGCCGTCAGCAGGCACCGGCCAACCACCCTTTTTGGTGTTGAAACCGAGGTCGGCAAATCGACGGCGTGATTGGCGCCAAACGGGCAACAGGTAGCCAACTTTGGAACGTTCACCGAAGGTCCAACGCCAGGGGCAGCGATCCATACGAGCGACCCAGTGATGAACCAGATTTCGGAATTGGGGTTCGTCCGGTCCACCCGGGACCAACCAGGAAGCGATGTTAACGGCGCCCGATGAGCCGCGAGTCTCCGACCAGCATGTCAATTCCATGCCGCGCAGGGGGCCGTTCAGCACCTTGAGCCCAAGGGTTCGTGCCGACTGAGCCATGGGCATGATGATGGCGAACCGATCAACAAGGCGTGAGCCTTCATGACGTTCAAGCGACCACCCCGCTTCTTCAGCGAGTTCGCGGAAAATCCGGATGGCCTGAATGCTTGACACGCTGACCTCAAGGTCGAGCGTCGCCTTTCTGACCATGAGCGTTCGAGCGGACGGGCAGGGATGAACCCTTTCGTCGCCTAGCTCTCGCTCATGGGTTTGGGCGAGGATATCGTGCGTGCGATAGCGGCGCTTTCACGGTCGTCGCCCCAGAAGGGCGAGGTGTTCCCGTGGACAAGGACCGATGGACAGGCCGCGCTCACACGAAAACCGGCCTCAGCCGGCGTGCGAATCGGCAGCGATCGGACCTTGCTCAACCAAAGAGCGAGCCAAGACCGTCGAAGCCGCCTTCCTCTTCTTCCTCTTCCTCTTCTGCTTCTTCAGCAGCAGGGGCGTCAGCACCGCCAGCGGCGGCAGGGGCAGCAGCGGCTGCTGCAGGAGCAGCAACAGCTTGGGTCATGGCTTCGGCGATGTCAACGCCAGCGAGGGAGGCCACGAGAGCCTTCACTCGAGCGTCGTCTGCGTCGATGCCAGCGCCCTTCAGGACAGCCTTCACCGACTTCTCGTCGATCTCTTTTTCAGCAGCGTGCAACAGCATAGCAGCGTATACGTATTCCATGTTTTTTCACCTCAATGTGTTTTGTTTGTTCAGCCGAACAGGCTCCCGAGGCCGTCAAAGCCGCCCTCTTCTTCCTCTACGTCCTCTTCGTCAGCCTCGGCTGGGGCTTCAGAAGCGCTCGTGTCGACGGCGGCTGCAGCGGAAGCGGCTGCGTCAGCAGCAGCGCCCATCATGGCAGCCAATTCGACGTCGAGTGCGTCGGGGCTCAGCGTGCCAGCCACGCCAAGTGCGCTGGCGTGGGCACGGGCCACCAGGTG
>CAXRAL010000018.1:0-12280 GCA_964228815.1 Candidatus Poseidoniaceae archaeon | reverse complement strand
GCGGGTAACGAATGACGTTGCCGCCGACTTCGATGCCGTTGGAGGCTGGAGGTGCGATGAAGGGCTCAGGAGCAGATCCCGACTCGTCGAGCGTGACGAGCATGGGGTTCAATCCCGAGACCACAGGGTCCACGAATTCGTTGACCTGGACGGTGATTCCGTTGGCCACTTCAGGAGCAAAGGTGGTCGTGAAGGTGTTCTCCGTGACGCCCCAGCCCTCTGGGTAGGCCTGAAGGTTCAGGTCAATGTTCTCCCACGCAGAATCAGCCGAGAGGTAGTGCAGCGGTTCGCTGCTGACCATCTGGCTGATGGTGCCGTCCTCGTTGAGGAAGGCTTTCGTGGTTTGGTCTCGCATCCATTGAAGTTCAAGCGATGGGTCGTATTCATAATCTGCTTCAGCGATCTTATCGGGGAGTCTGAAGTAATCATCAGACTCAGTCGAACTTGCTTCCACAAGTTCAACGGTTGTGCTGTCGCCATTGTCCACGTAGCCGCTCATTGGCATGAGCACCATCAACGCGCACAACAACAGTGCAACCCCAATACCGCCGAAGACGGTCTTCTTCTGGTTATTCTTGTTTCCCAACATATGTCATTCACCCCATACGGACTGTATGCAGTGCAACCCACGACTTACACCACTTATATTGATTGGGGTGCAGAATCTTTGAAAAAATGTGACTCTCCGGAAATGAATCCCCCAATTTTCGCAAAAATCCGGCACGTGATTCTGGAGAAAGTGGTAGAAATCCGGAAGAAAAATATCAACTTTGAAAAGAACACCATGTTGGTTTTCGTTTGAGCATCACGCGTCGGCCTGCTCATCGATGATCTTCGAAGCAATCTCACGAATGTCAACCGCGTATTGCCCCGGAAGTGGCATGTTCATGGGGTCAATGCCGTGGATGGCGTTCAACCAGACGTATGTGCCGGTGTCTTTGGCGATTTCACCGGCATGGCCTTTGGCATCGGTGAAGATCGAGGACTTTTTCGGCCCCGTCATTTGGCGAACATCATCATCGAGTTCACCGTCTTCGAACATGGTTCGCAACTCGTACATCACGGCCCCGTGATGGAAGGTGAAGGCATCCGTGCCAGGATAATCTGCCATGAGGTCGTCGGACAGGTTTCCCCAATACGGCCAAAGATCGAGGGTTGAGTTGGCTGCATACTCACTCGCGTCTTCGTACTCTGCGGGATAATCCTTCCACGGCATGGCCAAACCAATGCGAACATCTGGATTCTTCTCAACAGCGTAGTCCGTGAAATTCCAGATGGCCAGGTCGGTGTCCAAGGTCTCAATGAATTCAGGTGAACAACAAATCATGACGAGCACGTCTATTTCACCGGTATCGAGGAAGGCTTTGATGTTCGCTTGGTGTTCGGTGTCTTCCCACAGCAAGCCCGGCGATCCGGATTCACCACCGCTGAACTCGATGTATTGAGCGTGCTTCTTGATACCGGCCGTGTGAGCGTATTCCTCAATCAACTCAGCGAAGGGGCGTCCGAAGCTGTGCCCGATGTAGAGAACGTTGTAATCATCGCTGTCAACATCGGCTGGAACTCGATCATCGATGCCATCACCGCCTCCGCCTCTGCCCAAACAACCGGACAGAGAGAGGGTCAACATCAGCAGAACGACCGATCCTGTTCGAAGCAACTTCATGCGCGGTAAATGACCTCAATCCTTTGAAGAGGTTTGGTACCACCTGCGATACCAGATTTGAACATCGACCGAGTTGATAGCCCCTTGAGGGGCAAGGCCGCCACCATCGTATCAAGGAAGAAAGAAAAGAAGGCCAGAAGGGCCGCCGTAGCGGCCCTTCCGGCGTTGTACACCTCAAAGAGGTGGATGTGCTTCAGCAGAGGTGAAGGATCAGTAATCCCAATCCTTGCCTTCGCCGCCTTCACCGTCTCCACGGGAGAGGATGAATGCACCTGCGATGAACGCCACGATGACCACACCGCCGATGAGACCCCAGGTCCAGGTTGGAACGCTGGAAGAAGCATCGTCGCCGGTGTCGCCAATGGTGCCGTTGCCGTCGTTCGTGTTGCTGTTGTCATTCACACGGGTGTCGATGATGGAGTTCATCGAAGCAGCAGCGTCCATGTTGCCCAGAGCGTCCATGGGCACAGCGGTAAAGAAGTACTCTTGACCGGTGCGGACGGCAGGCATGTCGATGCTCACGGTGGTGGCGTCAGCACCCATAGCAGCGTCGGGGCAGGGCGTAGGCATCTCACCGATGGTGAAATCCTCGGTGGACCAGCAAACGTGCCACATGGCCACGTCGCTGGAATCGCCGGATACTTCCCACGAGACAACCCACTGGCCGTCTTGGGCAGCCACAGCAAGGTTGGTTGCTGCGACATCGCCGTCAACTTGCTTGTCAGCCACCACGCTGGCCATGCCAGGGTTGGAACAGCCTTGCTCGTTGCAGACGGCGACTTCGAGGTGGTAGGTCTCACCGTGCGTGGTTTGTGAACCACTGTAGGTGTAGGTGCGGTCCTCGTCAGCCACGGTGGCTTCGAAGGCGTCATCGCAATCGGCTTCTGCGGCACAGATGCTCACGACAATGCTGTCGGAGTTCAGCAAGGTACCGGTGATGTCCCAGGTCATGGCGATGGCGCCACCACGCTGGGCTTCAGCGCTGAATCCACTGACGGAGGCGTCAGGGATGGAGGCTTGAGCGAGTTCACCGCCCATGAGGACCATCTTACCGGAGGGGACAACAGGGCTGTTGTCGGGCACGTCGTAGGTGAACATCTCGGTGGTAGCGTCAACATCGGTCGAAGCATCGGACAGGAGGATCCACTTACCGGAGCCGTCAATGTACCACAGCGAGGTGGCTTCAACGTCCTTTGCAACGATGACCGAGATGGACTGGTCGAGCACGTCGCTGGCCGTGTAGGTGGTGCTTGGCGTGTAGTCCAAGGCAGCCACGGCAGCGTAGGTACCGGTGAAGCCTTCGAGTTGAACAGCATCGTAAGAGGAGGCATCAGCGTCCGTAAAGGACGTGATGGTGTACTCCGACTGACCGTTGTAGACCAGGCTGTACTGGACCTCAATGCCAGCCTCGCTGGTTGCGGTGGCGACGGCGCTGTTCCAAACGAACATGTCAATCTCTTGGGACACTTCGCCAGCGTGGCTGTCGGTGACGACCACGGTGACCGGTGAGTTTCCAATGAAGTCATGGAGGACAGGCGAGGTACACACTGTGGCACCTTCTGCTTGCGTTCCGGAACAACCACCGATTTCACCGCCGGGGTAGGAGTAAGCGAAGCTCAGTCCTTCACCCGAGGGGTCGTCGACGTCAAAGGCCTCAACGGCGAAGACCAGCGGGGATTCCTGGGCCACGACGATGTCGCCTTCCGTGGTCAGCTCGAAGGAGGTGATCACGGGGAGATTGTTGATGACGTCAATGACCATTGTGGCACCGTTGTTGCTGGTGCGCTGGTCCGTGCCGCCCGACCATGGCATGGGGTCGGTGTCGGTGCTGCCCTTGGCGTCCATGACCAAGGTCATGTCGAAGGTGTACTCACCAGGCTCAAGGGTGGTCTGGACACAGACAGCACCGGTTGGGGCTTGTCCACCGAGCGGGGAGTAGACGTAGGGCATGTCGATGCCGACGGTGCACTCATTCATGGTGCCGGTGGTCAAGGTGGTACCGTCAAGAGCGATGGAGTACGAGACGTTCCAGCCGTAGGCCTTGTTTGGATCACTGCCACGGTGCTCAACATCTGCGTAGAGGAGGGAACAACCCACGTTCAGGTCGCCGTCCTCACCTTCTTGGGTGAAGGTGCTGGCAGCGCCCGTACAGTCAGAGTTGTAGCCTTGGTAGATACCCATGCGCGAGATGCGGATGTCGTCGTAGGTGACCTTGCTGCCGGTCAATTCATCGTAATCCGTCTTGGGACGGTCATCGTTGTTCTGCAGCACTTCACAGAAGTTGGCCCAGGTGGTGACGTTTTCGTCGCCTTCCGTTGCGTCGGAGGTTTCGACACACTCGTCGTACTGCCCATAGAGGGTGTAGTTGGCCACTTCTGCCGTGATTTCGAACTGAGCGTTGGCATCACCGGTTGGAATCAACTCACCGGACATTTCCCAAGCGGTCTGGTAGGAAAGGACCGAGCGGGACCCCGTCTGCGTGGCGTTGGGGTCCGTCTCGTTGGCGTAGGTCTCCACCGTCTGAGTGGTGCCCACGGTCACGTAAGAGATGCCCTTGATGTCATCGCTGCCGAGCGTGGCAGTGGCGACTTGGCCGGAGGTCTCCAGTCGGATGTTGACATCGCGGGGGTTGAAGTTCTCGGAGCCGTCAGCGGTGACGGTCAGCTTGAACTGGGCGCTCTGAAGGCTGCTGGCATCGAGGCTGGACGTGTCCATCTCTTCGCCGGCACCGTCGAGCCAGGTGAGGTCGACTTCGATGTCGTACCAGTCCTCAACGATGACGTAGACGAGCTCGCCGTCGTTGGAGGTGTCAGCGTCGATTGGGCTGTCAACGGCGATCTCGACCATGTACTCGCCTTGGGTAGGCGTCCACACGATGTCAGCGCCGCTGCGCTGGAGGGTCAACTTGCCGCCGCCGAGGAAGGCTCCTGCGGCGAGTGGGTTGGTGGTGGAATCGAAATCACAGATGGTGCCGTCGTCGCACATGGCGTCAACGTTCTCCCACACGAGGTCGTTTCCAGAGGCGTCTTTGGCGATGCCGCCGACGGCCTGGGAAGAGTCGGTCAAGTAGATGGTGACCGAGTAGGACAACTCTGTGATGTCCGCATCGCCAACGTTCTTGATGAAGGCCGAGAACGTGACCTCTTCACCCACTTGGAGGGTGTTGCGGCAACCAGCGATGTTGCACGTACTTTCTTTCGGCGTTGTGATGGCAACCACCGACGCATCTGCTCCTGCACGTGCGCCGGTTTCGTCGATTACCACTTGTTCTTCAAGCTCGTGGATGTCCATGCCGGCGAAAAAACTCGTCAACATCAACAACACGAGAATTACAGGTGTCATATTCTTCATGTCAATACCCCCGAAGGTTCGGTATCCCTCCCCACGCCATGCGTCGTATTTATACTATGGGCCCTATGAATACGGGAAAAAATGACCCATTATCGCTGATTTACGCAGGTATTCGGCAGGCTGCTCCGATGTTTTAGCAGGAAAACGGCGTTTCCGTTCAAATTTGATGCCCCCGGCATCGTGCGGTTATTTTTACACTGCCCTGAGCGCAGCAGAAGGTGGAATGGCCGCTGCTCGACGGACCGGGAGATAGGTGGTGAACAGCACGACCGCCCACGAAAGGAAGAACAAGAAACCGGTGCTCATCCAAGGGAACGAAAACACCGCACCTTCAGCCTTCCATAGCGCATTGTACAGCATCACGTGGAACCCGTAGCCGATCACCAAGCCGTTGAGCAACCCCAGGACCGCTACCCATGAAACCTCAACGGAGAACAAGCGGAGGACATGCCGTCGCCTGAACCCAATGGCTCGGAGCATGCCAATGGTGGTCTTTCGCTCGCTCACGTTTCGAACCGTCACCACCCCGATGCCAGCAACACCAACCAACAAGCCAAGTGCGAGGTAGCCTTCAAACAGTGAGAGGATGGCCAGCACCAGGGATTGGATGATCATGATTTCATCGGCCACCGTTTGGACGTTGATGTTCCGGGCAGCCAGTTCAATGTCCAGCACTTCCTCCAGCTCTGCAGCTGCGAGTCGCTCATCCAGCGTTTTTCCTTGGGCAGCATCGACGCTCCCGTCAAATTCAGGCGTAGCATCTGCGCTCGGGGAGACGCTCACGTACATCCGAGTGATGGCTCCGGAAAACTGCGCTTCTACCGGTTCTGCGTTCATCCAAACACCGGGCGAGAAGATGTACGACGACTGTTTGAGAAAGCCGCCAACCACCGCATTTCGAGTGTTTTTTGGATTTGAGAAATCAATTAGGGAAATCGAATCTCCAATTGAAAATTGCAACGGGACAAGCGTGGTGCCATCGGCGGTTGATTCCAAGCCAAACGAGGCATCGAGGAACACGATATTGTCGAAGGCAGCCATGGCGGCCCACGCCTCTTCGGATGAGTTCCCGAGGGAGGAATCCCATGCGTGAAGTGGGAGACCCCCGTGCTGAATGAACCCGTCATCAACGCCCCTGAGAAGGTAGGGCATTCGTTCACCGCTGACGTCCTCGAGATGAACGGGCGCCCGATACACGGCCCCCACTGCGTCGATGTTGTCCAGCGCTGGGTGCTCGATACCCCACGTGGCCGGGTCCTCCCCCAAATCGATGGGCCTGGACCTCGTCGAGGTCAGGAGCAGCTCAAATTCACCTTCTGCTTCCTCGACGAAATCCGACGAATAGGTATCAAACTGTTCGGTGTAGCCAGCCAGCACCACGACCGAAAACATCGTGATGGAAAACATCCCCATCACCACCGCTGTTCTCAGCGGATGAGCCAGTGGGTGGGCGAGGGCCACCGAACCTACCGGACCGGTTCGCCTCAACACCCAACGTTGCTTGGCCAGCCAACCCACGGCCTGAGGAGCCAAACTGGTGAGAACCATGACACCAGCGAGCACTTGCAGCAAACCCAACACGATGAACGCCAATTCGTTGGCTTCCATCTGTGCCCGCAACGGGTCAACGGGAGCAAGGAGCAGCGTCCAAAGAAGGAACAACAGGCCGACCGCACCGAGGGTGTTTCTGGCTGCATAGCGAGTCCAGCGATTGGCAGGACGGGCCCTGTTGAGGAGAACGGGAAGTTCCCATGTCAGCAGCGGCGTGAACAGCAGAATAAGGCCGCTGCCCAACAGAAGATAGGTCCCGTAGGCAAAGGGAGAAGAGAGGCCGGAAAGGAGCAGCGAGAGCCCACACAAGCCAACCAAACCCAAGGCCATGATTTGGAGCAAAAAGACGCCCCATGGCACCCCGTTCTTGATCACCGCTCGAGCACCACGAAGAGCTCGAACAATGTTGAGTTGAGCGTTGTAAAGTGCGCTGGACCAAAGGATGAGCAACGCCAACAACGTTCCCCAAATCCACCCCGCAAGGAAGGAATCAGCCGTCCAATCAAAGACGAAATTCGTCGCATCAACGGATGAAAAGATCGATGAAAAGCCTGCTGAGATGATCCATGCGAGTCCAAGACCCAGCAACGAACCAAGCCCGCTTGCGATGAAGGCCAACGTCGCCCCCTCGAGAAGGAACAGCGCCCGAGCATCGCTTCTGCGCAGGCCAAGGGCTCGCACAGTGGCGACCTCACTTCGCCTGACATCCGCCAGCAACATGATGATGGTCAACGACAACAAGACACCTGCAGCGATGGTGAAGGTCCCAAAGACAAGGAACATGGCCGAAAGGGCGCCCGATGATGCCTCTGCTTGCTCAGCGGCCTCCAACTTGACGGCTGCGAGGCGGAGGTGAATGTCCTCGGCTTCACTGCGCTGGTCGAACCACGCCGTCATGGCGTCCAAACTCGTGGTGTTTCCATCGCTGAAACCCGGACCTGCAAACATGAGCAATGAACGGTCATCCTCCTCTGCCAAAGCGAGGACCTCGGCGTCAGAAAGCGACACCAGACCAAGGACCACAGCATCCAAATCAGCGAGTTGCTCAAAGCCGTCAATCACCGTGTAATCTCCGTTGTACTGCAGTCTTGTTGACGAATCGTTTCCGTAAGCGTACGGGAGGACGCCGGTCATGTCAAGGAAGTCACCGTCTTCGAGGCCCAACGCCTCCAATCGGGCAGAGGTCAACACCTTCCCTTCAGCGACTTCGAGGGTGGCGCCCTCGCCTCCAAAGGCCAGCACCATCTGAGGCAGTTTTCCAAAGCCCGGTGCGTCGGACAGCACGGGAAGGCGAACGCTTTCGACAAGATTCGTGGTTGCTTCCAATCGCAGCAAGCCGTGCTCAAAGGAGCACCATGTTTCGCCTGTCTCCAAAACCACCGCGGCTCGGCCGTCGCAGGGTTCAGCCACCTGCATCGTTTGATCTGAATCGAACGGCCATGCCTCGGCGTTGATTTCTTCCATGTCAATGAGGGGGGGAGCACCACGGTAATGCGCGCTTGACAAGAGGCCTTCAACCCGGAGAAACAGAGCACCCTCATCCATCATGAGGTCGTAGGAGAGCACCGTACTGGGAAGGGGCACTGTCAGGTTTGACGAGGCAAGGGCGCTCAGGTTGTCGTCGAGGGTCAGGACCTCCAGTGAACCGGTGTGTTCAATCAGCGTGTACCAAACGTTTTCGCCCCGAGTAACACCTTGGGGCGTTCCTTCGAAGGAAACGGAAAACCGTTCGTCCTCATCGGTGAGGTTGGTGTCCGCCACAATCATGCGTTGGCCGGACAGGAAGCCCACACTGCTGTTGTTTTCACTCCATGCAACATCGACCATTCGGTCGCCCTCATCAACTTGCCAAAGCCAGGCTTCGTTGGTGCTCAAGCGCTCAAAGCCTAGGCCGTTCGCAGTGAGATGCCAAAGCGCATCCTCCGCCACGACCAAACGGTCAACCGTGGTATCGGCGAGGGTGAGAAGCGGTTCATCTTCGACCTGTAATTCGACCAGGGGGGCCTGCAGAACTTCGAGAAGCGTGGCGTCGGGATAGAGGGCTGTCCGATTCTCTCGAAGAGCGGCGACATCCCCCCCGTCCAAACGTTGGAGCCCGTTGGAAGAGGACACCGTGAGCGATGATGTGGCATCGTCCACGGTCCACACAATGCCGACGTCCTCCGCTGTTAGCACGTCATCAAACATCTGTTCGAGTGTTGCAAGATGGTTTCGGATAGCGTTCTCTGACAGGGCTGGTTTGAACGACAAGGCGATGCGGGTCAGTTCCCCGTCCATCCCTAAGAGCCCTTGAGCGGTACGCAAGTCGAGGAACACAGCGGGAGAACGCGTACCTGCCATGGCCCCTTGGCCTTCGTTGGGAACCACGGCCAGCACCTCAACACTGTGTGTGACCCGTACCCGTTGATTGTCTTCGGTGACGAACGCGCCCAATTCGAGTGCATCGCCAACACCGACCTCAAGAGCGTCAGCGGCCACGTCGTTGATGGCCACGCCTGGCGTGGTTCGTACTTCGTTGGCAGCGGCGACGTCAGAAAACCGGTAGCCGTTAGCAGGGTTCAATGCCTGCCAGACGGACTCGCCGTCGATTGTGGCGTTGTGGGCAAACAAGGAGACGGAAGGTTCAGCGAGCCCGGAATCTGCGGAAAGGCTGACCGAAGAGGTCAGCCCGAACTGACGACCACGAAGATCATCGGCAAGCCCGGTGTTCTGTTGGAGCGACGACCAGTAGCGATCGCCGATGTCTTCGTCAAAGGTGACGGCAACACCCGTCATGGGGTCAAAGCCAGCGATGAGCACGTCGGTCTCGCCGTAGGCGGCCTGGACCTCACGCCCGACCGTCGCATCAAGGGAATCACCCACCACCAAAGACGAGGTGATGATGGCAGAAGCGATGATCAGGCCAGCGAGCATCAACGCTGATTGTCGTTTGCGCCGAACCATGTTTTCCCTCGCCAAACGCCACACGAGCAAGCGTTGCGGGAGGAGAAGCGGTTGAACAAACATCATCGAAAGGGTGCCGAGCAGAAAGCCTCCGGCGACAGCGGTCGCGGTAGACAAACCGAGCCAAGACAACAGCGCCAACCCCAACGTACCGTCGACTGAACCGGAGACGAGAAGCAGCAGCCGAGTCGACCACGAGGCTTCACCCCACCGACCGGAGAGGTAAACCCCGACCGTGCTCATCGCCAGCAGAGCTGACGCCACGAGCACGTACCACAACAGCAACGTCATTCCTCCTCGGTGGGCGGTGGCGAAGGAGCAACGATGTTCCCGTCACTCATCGTGATGGTGCGCTGGCACTGTTCTGCGATGGCTGGGTCGTGGGTGACGATGAGGAAGGTTGTACCTTGCTCTCGGTTCATGGTGTTCAAGAGCGCCATGACCTCGTCGGAGGTGGCGTTGTCGAGGTTTCCCGTGGGCTCATCGCACAATATGATGGAGGGGCGGTGGACAATGGCCCGAGCAACGGCGACCCGCTGCTGTTGGCCGCCTGAAAGCTCCGCAGGACGATGGCCGCTGCGGTCGCCAAGCCCCACCTGTTCAAGCGCGAGCAGCGCAGCTGTTCGTGCTTCGGTGGGCGAGGAACCGTTGAGCAAGAGCGGGAGTTCAACGTTTTCAACGGCCGAGAGCACGGGAAGAAGATTGAAATTTTGGAAGATAAATCCGAAATGTTGACCCCGGAGGTCGGTCCGCTGGTCGTCGGAGATACCGTACAGGGGCTGACCGTTGACCAAGACCATCCCTGACGTCGGTTCGTCAATGCCAGAGAGAATGTTGAGCAGGGTGGTTTTTCCACACCCGGACGGGCCCATCACGGCGATCATTTCGCCCGAATTAATGCGGACGTCCACACCACGAACGGCTTCGACCGTGGATTCGCCGGCCTGGTACAGTTTCCAAAGTTGGCTGGCTTCGAGGGCCGGTGGCATGATGGACGATGCGGAATTGTATTCATAAATCCCTGCCCGTAAGGCGTCGCATGGCGTCCGAGGATTCCGGCATGACCGTCGCCGTCATCGCTTTTGGACAAGTCGGGGAACAACTCGGTGGACGCCATCACGAACGAACGGTCCAACCCGGCCACACCGTGCGAGACCTCGTGGTTGAACTCGGGTTGGAGGAGTGGATAACGTTCGGTCTGTCGGTGGCCCTGAACGGGGACCGATGTGGCATGGAAACACCGCTGGTCGACGGGGCTGAAATCGCCCTCCTCCCGCCCGTCAGCGGTGGTTAAATCGCCGTTGAGACACCGTGAGAGGAAAGCCTTCAACAACGGGGAGCGCCAGGGCAAGGTGAGGAAGCACCATGGTCGGCGGATTGGGCCCCCTTGAATTGAGCATCTTGCTCCTGTTGTTCTTCGTGCTGTTTGGTGCTCAGCGCTTGCCTGAACTCGCGAATGCGCTCGGTCGCTCCAAAGGTGAATTCCACAAGGGTCTCAACGAAGCAACGGCTTTGGGAGATTCTGCACGAACCATCGCTGATCTCGAGGCCGGCGGTCGTACACCCGACCAGGTGCTCATGGACCGAGCCAAGGCCGTTGGCATCGCTCCCGATGGCATGCCCATTGAAGAGTTGGAAAAGAAGGTCGCTGCCCTCGAAGCACTGAACGAAGAGGGCGAATGATTCAGCCTCTGCGGCGTTTCACCTCAAGCGGCGAGCCGCAAATCCGACATTCACCGGTGCTGCCCTGTTTTGAGCGAGCCACGTCGGGTTCAAGCGACGACGTCGAACCGCAGCCTTTGCACCGTTGTTCCCAAATCCAGACGTGCTTCGAAGCGGCGTTCACCACAGGCTCAACCGTCCCACCAGCATGGCGAAAGGTGTTCTGAAGGCGGTAGTCATCGGTCACGAGCACAGCCTCCGAGGAGAGAGCAAGGGCAAGGACGTCGACGTCCACGTCAGAAAGTCGAGCCAAGTCGCCCGATGCACTTGCAGCGGCTTTGGCCGCTTTGAGCGCCTCAGGCGTCGGCGAACGCCACTGAAGATCAGCCGTTTCAATCAGCATGGAGCGGGCTTCGCTCAAGCGCTCCAGTTCCTGCCGTTGCGAATGGGCGCATACACCTCCTGCGAGGCGGTTCGGCGGCCAGTGGAGCAACGCTGCCGTGTCCAAGACCCGCTCCATGGCACCAACACCACAACCCGCACCATGAAGGCACCGCTCACCCCTATCTTCTTGAAAGAGGAGGCACAGCAGGAGCCATGAGTTGGAAGGACACCATTCTGGAGGCGTTCGACGTCTTCGGTCCTGCCAGCCTGTTCGTCCTCTCCTTCACCGAGGCCATCGTTCAACCGATTCCACCCGACTTGCTTTACATTCCCATGCTGGTCAACGCCATGGGAGACACCCCGTTGGTGGTCTGGCTCTGGTTGGTGGTCACGGTGGCTTCCGTGCTCGGTTCTTTGGTGGGGTACTGGATTGGCCAACGGTGGGGCACTTCCCTCATGAAGCGGTTCGGTCAGGAGAAGCATCTGGCAAAACTCGAACACCTCACGACCACCTACGGCACCTTTGGCATCTTCATCGCCGCCTTCTCCCCCATCCCCTACAAGGTGCTGGGATGGATGGCAGGCATGGGCCACATGGCCAAGAAACCGTTCATCGTCGCCGGACTCCTTGGCCGAAGCCTGAGGTTTGGGCTCGAGGCTGTGCTCATCGGCCTGTACGGCGAGCGGGCTCTTGAGGCCATCATGTGGATTCTTGACAACGAA
>CAXRAL010000017.1:0-5158 GCA_964228815.1 Candidatus Poseidoniaceae archaeon | reverse complement strand
CCCGTGGACGACAGTGCATTGAGCGCGCTGACCGAACCTGAACCCGTCGCTGCACCTGCTGCGGTTCAGCCCGTGACCGCACCGGCCGAACCCACCGTGGTCAACCAGTGGACCGACGAGAACGGCCACACGTGGCGCGTGATGAGCGACGGGACCAACCGCTGGTGGAACGGCACCGATTGGCAAAAGGTCTGAGCGGGCGAGCATGAACATCAGGAACCTGACGCACGCAGACGTTGAGGCCATGTGGGTCATCAACGAAGAAGGATTACCCGGTACCGGGCAGGTCTCGCCTGCAGAACTCGTCGCACTGCTCGACCTCGCTTCGTTCGCCGTTGGCGCCTTTGACGACGCAACGATGCTCGGATTCGTGATTTGCCTGCCACCCCAAACGATGTACGGGAGCTTGAATTATGCATGGTTCAACCAGCGCTACGACGCCTTCCTCTATGTTGACCGAATCGCCGTGGCTGCTAACCACCGGGACCGCGGTGTGGGCTCGGCACTGTACTCCCAAGTGATGGCCGAAGCCAACGAACAAGCCGTTCCGGTCGCTGCAGAGGTCAACCTTGTTCCTCCCAATCCGGGTTCAGTGCGCTTCCATCACCGTTTCAACTTCGTTGAGGTAGGCACACTTGACCACGGAGAGAAGGCTGTGACCATGTTTCTTTGTTAGAAGAACGTCGTCAAACACCACGGCTCAGGACAAGAAGCGGTCAATCATCCGATGGAAATGATGGACGCCTTGTTCGCGTGATGGTGAGTATCTCCCGCGATCATAAACCATGGATGCCATGCTTTTCTGGACTTCTTCAATCACCCATTGATCTTGATGTTCAACCGTGTCGAGCACCGAACCTGCGCCCTGAAGGGCAAGTTCATCATCCCGAACATAGCCACGGTAGAGCACCCTGCATGTCGTCGGAGAGACAGGAATCACGATGTTCACCGAGAGCCCCCACGGGTAGAAGTTGAACATCATGTTCGGAAACAACCACAGGTAGTACGCAGCAATGGCCTGACCTTCGTCTGGATGGCCCAGAGGTAAGTCAAACATCACGTCACCTTCAACCGCTTTGCCGATTTGGAGCACGCCCCCCTCGAAGGTCTCGGTCTCATAACCTGCGTAGTCAAGCGCTTGGTTGAGTTCCGGGTGCACGTAAGGGATGTGAAAGCCCTCGAGGTAGTTGTCCACATAGAGCATCCAGTTGGCTTCCACGGTGTGGTCTCGGTCTCGTGAGGGGTCGTAGGTGAACGCTTCAGGCGTGAGAAATCCCAGCCTTTTCTCGAGCATATCCCAAGGCAAGGGCGGGGCGTCTTCCATCGCCGTGAAGTACAGCCCCATCCAGCGTTGAAGTGGGAAACGGTGGAGGTGGTCTGCCTTGCTGGGGAAGCCGATGGCCTGCTCAAACTCGGGCATGTGCCGCAAGGTTCCATCGAGGTCAAACGTTCGTCCGTGGTAGCGACATTGCATCGTGCTCTTTGCACACGGCTCGGGCACCAAGCGCATGCCACGATGCGTGCAGATGTTTGAAAGGCAACGCGTGTCTTCGCCTTTGACAAGCACGATGGGTTCACCCGTCATGGCTTCCATGTGGCTGACTGGTAGAACCGTGTTTGCTTCCAATTCAGCGGCGTGGGCAACGAACTGCCACCCCTTGAAAGCGTTCTTGAGGCGCTTGAATTCTTCTGGCGCCGTGTAAAATCTGGACGGGAGGGTTTGGGCCATCCGTATGTCGGGGTGAATCATCTCGCCCGACATGATGGCGACACCTCACACACGGTCTTGAGGGTTGGCACGCTGTCGTTCACACAGACCAGGGGGGGACTACCCTTCAACGTCGGAGGGGCTCCTTCGGGGCCCATTGGATGCAGCATCAGTTGCAGCAGGTCTTGGCCAGGGCGTCCTGAGCACAGAAGCAGGTCTTGGCCGGCACGATGTCGGCACGAGCGCTGCGCTCTTCGAACAGGGCGGTGACTTCGGCGAGTTCCTCGGGGGCGTCGCCACGGGCTTCCAGACAGAGCTTGAGCCCCAAGAGGCCCCACATGTTGTCCTTCCACAACTTGATGTCGGCACGATAAACCTCCTCGGCTTCCTCGATGTGGCCTTGCTCAAAGAGCAGGGCCCCGAGGATGTGGCGGACGGGTTGCATCTGACCCCACGGTTCGTTGTAGGCCAGGTTGAGCGACAGGTCGACACCCCGGCGCAGTTCGTCAAAGGCGGCAGTGAAATCACTGGGCTCGCCGGCTTCCTTGGCGAGGAACTGGCGGCGGTATTCGATTTCGGCTTCCAAGATGGAGGCGTTGACGTTGAGAATCGACGGGCCGTCGGCCGGATCTTGGTACATCACGTTGTTGTGCAGCACGCGCCCGGCAAGGGCAGGGTTCTGGAGGGCTTCCTTGAACAGGACCTGCTCGGCTTCGGCTTCGGGCACCATGCCCTTGGAGGCGTAAGCGACACCGCGAGCGTAATGCTGGGTGGCGATGGTGGCAGGGAAGATGTCCTTGTCGGTGTACATGGGCTCAGCGAGGATCTCGTCCCACTTGCCGAATCGAATCATCACGTGCCAGGGCATGGTGACGTAGGATTCGAGGAAGATGGCGCCCATGGGGATGATGCCGGCGAGCATGAACTGAACACCGTGGTTGGCGTCGCCTGCTGGCAGCGTTTCCACGGCCTTTCGAGCGTACTTGAGCGCCGTCTCGTACTGGCCGTCAAACATGGCGCACCACACGACGAAGTGGTGGTTGTGCATGCGGTAGAACTTGTAGAACTGCGACTCGTTGCCGGTGGTGGCGACGTAGTGGTCGTCGGCCTCGACAGCAGCGATGTTGCACTCGATGGCTTCCTTCCACTGACCGACCCACGCGTCGATGTGGGAGGGCATGTGGACCAGGTGGCCCAGTCCGGGCATGCGAGTGCGCAGGACATCGGCTGCGAACAGGGCTCGCTCGGGGAAGGGCGAGAGTTCGAGGGCGTGGCAGTAGAGGTGGCACAGCGCTGGGTCAACACGGGCGGCGGGGTCGCTCTCGAAGGCGTCCTCCATGATCTTCACGAGCAGCAGGGTGTTGTCGTCAGCTGGGGTGATCTCGCCGGTGGCGGTGTTCTTGTCCCACAGCTGCCAGGCCTTGAGGTTCATCAGCGCCTCAACGTAAAGGGCGGTCACGGCGAGGTTGCCGGCGTACTTCTCGTACAGCGGCGCCATGGCTTCGGCAAAAGCGACGTTGAGTTCGGGCGTGTTGCCCATGTTGAGCACGGTGGGGTCCGCAGCGTCTCGAGCTTCGGCAGTGTGGCGCTTGGAGAGGGCCAGGATGAGGTCCTTCTCGAGTTCGGTGCAATGGTCCATGACGGCGATGGCCTGTTGGATGGCATCGTAGCCAGAGCCAAGACCTGGCGCCCAGTTGTAGTTGGAGGACAGGCAGTAGGCAATGCCCCAGTGAGCCATGGCGCAGTTGGGGTCAAGTTCAGCACACGCAGCGAAGCATGCAATGGCTTGCTCGTGGTTGTAATTCAGGTAATGTCCGTAGGCTTCAACGAACATTTTGCGGGCTTCATCGGTGGCGCAGGTCACGGTTGTTGCAAACGCGTAATTCGATTCCTCGCCAAAATCATACTCTTGTGGTGCAAACGACATGGATTTCCCTTTTGCCCTTCCCATATAAATTCTCGTCCATTATTCTAACAATAGACGGCTCCTTATTTCCATAAAAAGGCAATAAAACGTTCTTTTCATACTTCTTTCGGGATTTTTCTTCCTGTGGCTGGAAATTCTCCCGAGCGGCATGGGAAATCGAGTGTTAAGGAAAAACAGCCGTTTATATCTCAAATGCAAATTTTTCCCGATTATGAACAAGACGCTGACCTTTCTGATCGTCACCCTGCTAACCGCCTCTGCGCTGCCGCTCACTGCAACGGCCGACGCTTCCCAAGACATTCCCACCAACGCCGCCGGGACGGGTATTCACGACTCACTTGTCGCCGCCCTGACCCATGCCAACTTGGTGGCCACGCTCCAACAACCCGGCCCGTTCACCGTCTTTGCTCCAACCGACCAGGCCTTTACCGACGCTGGCATCGATCTCAACGACTTTGACACACCCGAGGAAAACGAGACGCTGACCGCCATTCTGCTCCACCACGTCGTGGCGGGCGAAGTCGGCGCCAGCGACATCAAGGACGGGATGATGGCCACCACCGCCAACGGTGACAAGGTCAAGTTCAGCATCACCGGCAGCGGCGATGTGCTGGTTGGTGGCGCCACCGTCACGCTGGCTGATGTTCAAGCCTCTAACGGCGTCATTCACGTCATCGACCAGGTGCTCACCCCACCGGTTGACATCCCCACCACGGCCCAATCGACCGGCATCCACGGCTCGCTCGTGGCCGCAGTGATCCAAGCCGACCTGCTTCCCACCCTCCAAGGACCTGGACCCTTTACCGTCTTCGCTCCCACCGACCAAGCCTTCACCGACGCAGGCATTGACTTGGGCGCTCTTGACACCCCTGAGGGCAAAGAAACCCTCTCGGACATTCTCCTCTACCATGTCGTCGGCGCTGAAGTCCCCGCCGCCAATGTTTCCGACTGCATGAGTGCCAACGCTGCCAACGGTCAACCGCTCTCGTTTACCGTCGGTGACAGCGTGATGGTCAACGACGCCAACGTGACCATGACCGACGTCATCACCTCCAACGGCCTGATTCACGTCATCGACAAGGTGCTCATGCCCACCGACACGCCCAACAACATTCCACGTACCGCCCAGTGCACTGGCATCCACGATTCGCTCGTGGCCGGTGTGATCCAAGCCGAACTCCTTGAAACGCTGCAGGGCCCCGGTCCGTTCACCGTCTTCGCCCCGACCGACCAAGCTTTCACCGACGCCGGTATTGACCTCGCTGCCCTCAACACCCCCGAAGGCAAAGAAACCCTCTCGGACATCTTGCTCTACCACGTTGTGGCCGGCGCTGTTCCCGCCGCCAACGTCTCCGACTGCATGAGCGCCACCGCCGTCAACGGCCATCCGCTCGCCTTCACCGTCGGTGATGGCGTGATGGTCAACGACGCCAACGTGAGCCTCGCTGATGTCAGCACCAGCAACGGCATCATCCACGTCATCGACAAGGTGCTCATGCCCACCGACACCCCCAACGACATTC
>CAXRAL010000016.1:0-33637 GCA_964228815.1 Candidatus Poseidoniaceae archaeon | reverse complement strand
TCACGGCCGAGCCAACCAATCCTGCCTCGAATTTGTCCTTCGCATCGGCACCAGCGACCCCGCTGAAGTCGAGGCTTTTGTCCGAGGTGAACTGGCAGCCAAGCGCCCAGTCTTCGGTTTCGGCCATGCTGTCTTGCGTGCTGAGGACCCTCGAGCCACCGTTCAATTTGCCCTTGGCGAGCGTCTTTGCCCTGATGATGAGAATTTCAAAATCATCCGTACCCTACGTGAAGTCGCCCCTCGTGTCCTTTCAGAGAATGAGAAAATTTCCAACCCTAACGCCAACGTCGACATCGCCAGCGGAGCGTTACTCCACCATGTCGGATTCAAGGACCCGACCTACTACACCACGTTCTTCGGCTGGGCCCGTGTGGCCGGTATTGGTGCACAAATCATTGACGAGCGTACGGTGATGCGAGGCGGTAAGGGCACGCCCATCTACCGGCCCAAGTACATCGCTGAGGAGCAAGAACTACGCCACCTCGACTAAGGATGAAGCACAGGCCGCGAGGTCTTTCCTGACCCTCGATGACCGATCATCCTCGGTGCACAGGCCGGCGGTGTTTCCCCCGAGAACTGTTCAAGTGTTTCTTCCAGGCTTGACCTCCACTTCCACCGTTCCGTCCACTCGTTGACCAATGTGCGGCGGCGAGCATCATCACAATCGGACCACAACGGCACGGTTGATTCCAATTCTCGCACAACGGCCAGGTGGTTTGCTTCCGTCGCGTGTTCCAAACGGGACCATTCTTCCTCCAAGAGCGGCTGAAGTCCGGGCTTGCGCCAGCGGGCATGGCCCGAAGGCAGCCAGGTTAGTGATGGGTCGGCATGGTCGGTGAGCGCCGACATGCCTGCTCGCAGCAATCGATGCTCGATGTGCGGCTTGGTCGGCCAAACGTAGGTCGGCATCCCTTCTCGTGCAGCGGTTAAGCGCTCGAGAGCGTTTCCTTCGAGGCCGACATGTCGCCCGACGGGGAGATGCTTGGTTGAGGATTGAAAGTACTCAATGGCGCAGGGCAGCATGGCGCTCCCCTGTGCTCGGTGTTGTTTGACCAAGCGGGCAAAGGACGTGGTGAGAAATTTTGGCAAGACCTGCAAGCGTTGCGACGTACGGTTGCCGTAGGGCGGGATGTAAGGGATGAGCGCCGCCCAAGGGCGCTCGGTTGCTGAGAGGCGAGCAGAAGCGGGCATGCCACGATGAAAGGCGTAGAACACCGTGTTGTCATGTGGAATGCCGCGCTCGTTGAGGGCCTCGTCTGCCAATCGCATGACCTTGGCGATGTGTTTGTTGTGATGAGTTCGACCGAGGAATCCTCCGCCAACGGCGCTCTTGGGGTGAGGGCGTTTGATCTCGATGCATCCCATCGCCCCCTCATCTCGCCAGGCCTTGAGCACGGCGGGGTCATCGAGGAAAGCATCGAAGCTCAGAAAGCCGAGTCCGGTGAGGTCGTCTAAAGCCCACTCCTCCATCCATTTCGGATGACCCTTGAGGTGTTCTTCGGGCACGGAAACCGTACGATCGTGGTGAACGATGAGTTGGCCGTCGGCCGTCAATCGAATGTCAAATTCTACGCCGTCAAACATCGAAAACGCATGACGGAGGCTTTCGAGGGTGTTTTCGGGCGCTGGTTTCCATGGCGCCCCTTGGTCCATGTTCTGTCTTTGTCTCGGTCGCCTTCAAAGGTTACCCCTGCCATTGGAGAATGCTGTTGATTGGACGAGAAAGCGTCCGAAGGCATAAAACCACATTTCATGCCGCCAAACCATGGACCCCTATGAAATCATGATGAGCATGATTTTGGTCCTGACACCCATCATATGTTGGTTCTTTACCCGCTCTCAAACCGAACAGCGTATCCACTGGAGAAACTGGGCGGAAGAATTCCACAACAAACGCTACTACCTTCACGCCATGGGCTACATCGTCATCATTCGATGGAAATCCATCACGGACAAACTCAACGAACCGATGAAAACCCGAACCGGCCATTGGACGGACTGGGTCTACGGCATTGAGGGTGAGTTCACCAAGTGGGTTCAGGATGCATTCCGAAGTGATGCACTGACGGAGTTCCTCAATTTCCACTACCTGTTTGTTTACCTGTTTTTGATCTATGTCACCACCGTGTATTTCGCCTATTCTGGCGACCGTGACATGACGGACAAAGTCACTCTCAACTACCTCCTCATCTATGCGCTGGCCGTCCCTTACTACCTGTTCTTCAACGTTGAAGTCACCTCATCTTGGATTCCCGGCATGGACGCCCTGCTCTATCACGAGGGGTGGTACACCGTGTTTTACGCCCTCCACGATCCGCTGGACAACGCCGTCCCAAGCCTGCACGTCGCCATTCCGTTTGGGATTTTGATGTTGAATTACCTCCACGTCAAGGAACAAGGTGGCACGCTCAGGGAGTGGCGACACTGGCCCTACCATCTCTTCGTGTTGCTCAACACCCTGCTGTTCATCTTCACCATTCTCTACCTCGGCATTCACTGGTTCGTCGACATCCCGCTTGGTTTGCTTATCGGCAGCATTGGAGCGTTGTTCATTCACCATCTTCAACCCCGTCTCCGTAACGACTACGGGCCGGTGTTCAAGGGCATCGGGCGGGACAAGGTTCGCCGGCACATCGTGGTAGAGGGCATCGTGATGCTGGTCCTGTTGACGTGCATGATGATGGCCGTGAACTTCCAGGAGGAGACCATCGACGAGCGTGTTTCGTTCCGTTTGGGCGAGGGCGACAGCACGTTTGAAATCATACAGAAATTTGACCCGGGCGACATGGTTCAGTCCAACATCACCAACCTGAACCACGCCTCGCAACTCGAAATTGTGGTGGTGATGGTTGAAACCAGTGTGCCCGCGATGGAAACGGGAGAAATTGATTGGGAGGTCATGAAGACCTTGGGTGAACACCGCACCGTCGCCCCTCAAACCACGGTGAGTTTGAACATCACTTCCCCGAAGATCTACCACTTCGTCGTCATGCACTTCCCCGAGGCTCAAGACAACGAATCCGTCATGGAAGTTCGCATCCTCAACGATTACGGCGACGACAAAATGGGGCAGGCCATGTTCCTCAGCCTGCCGTCGCTTTGGATGACCGGTTTCGTGGTTTATCGTCTCTATCGGTTGAAGAAAGAAGGCCGGAGTTGGATTGATTCTACACCCTCTTATGTGTGGGCCTCATCGTCCACATCAGACGAAGAGGCGTAAGGGCATGGAACGTGAACCCCTCCAAGCGACGGTCGAGCGACTCGCTCAATCCTCCGGGGGCCAGATTCTTGCCTCCATTCGAGAAGGATTGCAGCGTTCGTTGAAGTTCTACGTTGCCCTCTTTCTCCTTGGATTCATCGTCGCCTTCCCACTCACGAGCGCGTTCATCGGATGGTTGGTGGACGAGGGGCGCTTGCCTGCTGGCGTTGAAATCATCGTGATTTCACCGGTGGAATTTTTGTTTCTCCAGCTTCGAATTGCAGGCTACGTGGGTCTCACCCTCGTCGCCCTGATGATCGTGGGCCAAGTCGCCATGCACGGTCTCCGCCACGAGGCCGTCGTTCAGCGAATTCAGGAACTCGATGTTTCTCTTCCCAGTCCCGGTCCCCGTCTTCTTGCTGCAGGCGTAACATCGGTGCTGCTGATGTTGGCCGGCCTTCTCTATGCTTGGTATGGGTTGATTCCGCTTCTCTTGGACTACCTGACCACCGACGCCCAACAAGCGGGGCTTTCCACGGAGTGGCGTCTTTCGAATTACGCAGGTTTCATTGTCAATTTGCTTTCGGCCTCCGCCATTGGATTTCAGGCGCCTTTGCTCACCACCCTTGTGCTTCGCTCAGGTGTGGCGACCCATCAGCAACTGGCCGCCTCACGACGCATCATTTGGTTTGGTGCCTTCGTGTTGGGGGCCTTCATGTCGCCACCGGACCCGTTGTCGTTGTTCCTCGTGGCGATGCCCATCATTCTCTTGTTTGAGGTCGCCATGCTGGTCGACCGCTTCACTCGGGGTTGAGCCGAACGTCGAGCGTTGTTGACTGGACGGGCATGTTTCCTGGACGAGCCTGCCACGACAGCCCGTGAAAATCAGAACCCACCGTCACGCCCATGCCGTGTGCAGCCGCCTCAACCGTGAGTTCATGTCGATAGGCGTCGCTATGACTTCGGTGAACGGCTTCGATGGCATTTACACCATGTTCGTGAAGGGCTGCCAGCAAACGGGGGCTGGGTACGCCGTAATACAACGGATGGGCCAAGGATGTGAAGCCACCTGCGGCGTTGACGGCGCTGACCGCTTCCTCAATGGTGGGCTTGACGTGTGCCACAAAGCCGGGAAGGCCATCGCCGATCCACGTTTCAAAGGCTTCCTGTTTGGTCGAGACGTAGCCTCGCTCGACCATCACTTCCGCAAGGTGAGGACGCCCGACCGACCCACTCGCTTTGGCGCTGACCTCCTCGATGGACACCGGCATCCCGAGTTCACCCAGGCGCTCGCACATGGCCATCATTCGTGGATGCCGACCGTCCTGATGTGGGGCAAGCCATGCCTTGAACGAAGCAACGTCTTCATCGTTTTCCCCGGGGACATGGTCGGGAAAGTACGCCAAGAGGTGCCAGGACGCCGATGCGCGTTCACGACCAATGGAGGTGAGGTGCTCCTCGTCGGGGGGCAGTGCTGGCTCGCAGGTAATTTCCACCCCGGGCACGAAGGTCAACCCTCGTTCATTGGCGGCCGCGTGAGCCTCCTGCCAACCCGCCGTGGTGTCATGGTCCGTAAGAGCCCAGAACTGAACCCCTTCGCCGTGCATCAATTCTGCGACCCGCTCCACGGGGTGCTCGCCATCGCTGTGAAGCGAATGCGAGTGCAGGTCGTAGCGTTGGGACCACATGATGCTCGCTCCGTGTTGGTTTCTTTCAAGCCTCGTTTTCAAAACAACTCGTCCAAATCTGGTAGGTCGGGCAGGTCAAGGCTGGGCGCAGTGGTCGGCGATGGTGGTGATGTGAATGTTGTTGCCGGTTGAGGCTCGGGAAGGTTGGCGAAGAGGTCGTCCAAGTCCGGCAACATCGGCGTTGTTGATTCGACCAACGGCTCGGCAGCGAGCGTTTCTCGCTGGGGTTCATCGGCTTCCTCGGCGAAGAGATCATCCAAGGAGGGCATGGTCGGAAGGCCAGCGTGTACATCAGTTGACGCTGATGTGGGAGCAGCTGGTTGTGAGGAGGGTTGGTCAATGGGTTGTGCAGCAGCCTCGGTGGTGGCGACAACGTCTTCGCTGGTTTGAGTTGGCAGTGGCACACTGGCAAGTCCATCGGTTACGAACGCCCGACCGGGTTGAAGCCCGGGAATGGTGCTGGGGTCGCGGACCTTCGAATCGCCTTGCCCCGGCAAGGGGACGGGCTTAACGAGCACACGCTCAAGGGTTTGGCCGGTTTCTTCGTCGGCCGGTGCTGCTTCCCGTGGAGCGATGTTGGTTTGATTGGCGGCCTCAACGGCGGCCATGGTACGCTGCACTTCTGCGCCAAATTCACCCGTAGACAGGGTGGAGATGGCCGAGTTGACTTGGGCTTGGTCGGTGACTTGATTCTCACCGAGAATGCTCGTGAGGATGGAGGCCGTCGTTGGGTTCACGTCCCCTGAAGTGTGTGAGATTCCGGTTGAAACGAGCGTGTCAAAGGTCTCTGCATCCGGCCGTGCATGTGAGTGAGTCAACTCGGGGATGGTCCGTTCTTGACTGGCGAGCCTCGCCACCACCAACATCACCAACATCACGCCCAAACCAACCCCTTCTTCCAAGGAAAAACCAGGCGTGCCTACAAGATCTAACACCAGGTTCACGGCGGTAAGAATGACCGAGAGAGCAGCGGCGAGCGTGGCCGCTGCAGCGAGTTGAGGGGCGCGAGGGTCGTGGACCACGCTGGGTGCTTGAAGTGCCCGTTTCTTAGCCCTTCTCGTCAACGGTCAAGCGCCAGTTCTGCCGCACGAACCGTGTTTTCCATGAGCATGGCGATGGTCATGGGGCCAACGCCACCGGGCACGGGCGACAACCATTCAGCGACTTCACTCACCGCAGGGTCAACGTCCCCGGCGAGGCGCCACCCCCGTTCTCTGGTCGCATCGTCGACTCGGTTAATGCCCACGTCAACCACAACGGCCCCTGGTTTGATCCAGTCGGCTTTCACCATGTCCGGTCGCCCAACGGCGGCCACCACCACGTCGGCTTCTCTGCAGACTGCAGCTGCATCATGGGTGCGGGAGTGAACCACGGTGACGGTGGCGTCCGCACCCTTCGCAGCCAACAGCAGGGCGGCTGGCATGCCAACAATTCTTGAGCGTCCCAACACAACAGCACGCATTCCCTTGAGGTCGACGCCTGCCCAGCGAAGCATGCGCATAACACCGCTTGGGGTGCACGGCAGCATGCCGTCGGTCCGTCCTTGGACGAGTCGACCGAGGTTCTGTGGATGGAAACCATCGACATCCTTGTCGGGGTGAATCAAATCAGTCAGGCCTTCCTCGTCCATGTGGGCGGGAAGCGGAGACTGAACGAGGATGCCGTGGACATCGTCGGCATCGTTGAGGGCGCGGATGTGTTGGCGCAGCGATGCCTCGTCCGTGTCAGAAGGCAGTGCGATGTGGGTTGAACGGATGCCGAGTCGCTTGCACGTGTTGACCTTGGAATTCACGTAGACGTGAGAAGCTGGGTCGTCACCAACGATGATGACAGCGAGATGGGGCTGTGTGCCACGCTCTGTCAAGTGAGTGATGCGGTCAAGCAACTCGGCCTCGACTTGGGAAGCGCACGCTTTCCCGTCCAATCGTTGTGCTGACACGGGCTGCCCACCCTGAACGTTGCCTTGAGCGTTCCGAGTCGAACGGTGACCTCAAAGCGGCGTTTTGATGCCGATGGCTCGGACGATGCACCAACCGGCTCGTGCCTCAAAAATAGCGAAGGCACCGCCAAAGATGCCGCCGGCCACAGCGTACCATCCGAGCCCAACGGAGATTACATCGGTGGCCAAGAGAGCTGCCAAGATCAGTGAACCGACGATGGCACCAACACCCCCAAGGAAGCGGGCTGCCTTGCCTTTTGCGTCAATGTTACACTCGACCATGGACACAAGTGTGCTGCGTGAGTATTTGAAGCACTGTTTGTGGTGATGAGAGCCAACGGAGGGACTCGAACCCCCGACCGTCTGATTACAAATCAGACGCACTACCAGCTGTGCTACGTTGGCCTTGCCTCACGGGTGCGCCCACCCCTTGATGAATCAAACGGAACTTCAAGTCCTAACGGGCGGACGGTCAAAGCAAAAAGTGAATCCCAGTTGGAAGGTTCATGGACGAGGACGGCGCCATGCAGTTTCTCGCCAGCCACGGCCATCAGAAGACCGGCAACGACGTGATTTTCAGTTGGCTCGCCCGCTACCAACAAGCTGCTGCCGCCGGGGCGGATGCTGTGAACGGGACGGTCGGGGCGCTCCTCAACGACGATGGGACGTTGGCGATCAACGCAGTGGTGGACACCGCTATTCGTCAGGCACCTGCACCCGAATTCGCAGCCTATGCACCCTTGAAGGGACTGCCTTCTTTCCTTGATCTCGCCATTACCCTGGCTCTCGGAGAGCATCGCCCGACCCTTGATGCCATGGGTGTCCATGCCGGTGTGACCGCCACACCGGGGGGTTCGGGTGCCCTGTACCTTGCAGCTTCAAACTTCGCAGAACGAGGTGATGCCGTTCTTCTCCGAGACCGATATTGGGGGCCTTACACGGGCTTTTTGCGGGGTTGTGGGCTCGGCATTACCACCTACCCTTTGCTTCCGAGCGAAGACCAACCAGCCACGCCACTGCTCGACCTCGGTGCCTTTGAACAGCGACTAGAAGAGATGGTGAGTCAGCAATCCACCGTGATGACTTGGCTCAACGACCCAGCCCACAATCCCACCGGGCTCTCCTTGCCGCCAGAGAGCAGGTTCGCCCTGTTGAACGCCTTCATGGAGAGCGCCACGCGTTCCGAGCACACCGGACACACCCTTCTCATCGATGCAGCGTACCACCTCTACGCCGATGAGCCGCACGGATGGGCAGAGACGATTGCCGAAGCCTTGGACGCTGGTCTGCCCTGGCCTGAAAACCTGCTCATCGTATTCGCCATTTCACTCTCCAAATCCCACACCATCTACGGACTCCGTACCGGGGCCCTGGTTTGCTTGCACCCTGACCCGTCCAACATCGCCCGTCTCGAGGACGTGATGGGCGTCACCGGCCGCCAAACATGGTCGGCTGCACCCCGAGTTGCTCAACATGTGCTCAGCGAACTTCATGCCACCGAAGCGGGGGGAACGGCCTGGTCCGAAGAACGGGACCGATTGGCAGCCCTGCTAACCGCACGTCGCTCCACCTTCATCACCGCATGCGAGCGGTTGGGCGTGGGTGTCAACCCCAGTCATGACGGCTTTTTTGCCTGGTACGAGTGTGAGAACCCTGCAGCCATCGCCGAGGCGTGTGCCGATCAACACGTGTACTTGGTACCCCTAACAGGCGGCGTCCGCATCGGACTGTGTGCCGTCCCCGAATCAAAGGTGGAACGGGTTGCTCAGGCCCTTGCCCGTGCGGTGGAGGCCGTGGAATGACGCGACTGAGTCGTGAGAATTTCCTCATCACGGGTTTCGTATGCATTTTGTTCGGTGCTTCGATGAGCGTGGCGGGCCTCGGACCCATGGCCATCACTGTGGGGTTGTTCGGTGTGGTGTTCTTCCTCGTCGGCATGAGCCTTGGTCGTCAAACAGGATTGTCACCGGAGGCCATTGCGAACTGGCAGCCCGATGGCGAGCGACTCCCCGAGGCAGGCCGGTTTATGTTCCGTGTGGATGTCACCCTCGACGACCCCATACGAACCTCCGTTTTGTGCGGTTCATGCGGCCATGTTCAGGTGGAGGACGGTCATCGCCCTGCCTCGTACACCTGCCCGTCCTGCGGTCTCCAACTGTGGGATGAAGAGGAATGAACGAGGGCCGAGCCTCCGCATTCAACGGTGATTTCAAAGGACGGAGGCGGCTGGGAGACGCATGGATGCGCCCAACTTGCTGAACCCCGAGCGGCGCATGTTGCGGGCCATGCAGTTGAGTGAAGCCAGCCGTTCATGGGATCTTGACGGCATCTTGGCAGCCTGCGATTGGACCGATCAGGCGGTGGCCGTCGGTGCCGGTCACGGTCTGCAAAACCACGGTTTGGTCGATGTCTCCGAGGAAAGACTTGGCGAAATTCGATTGGACGTTGCAGGCGAGCAGGCGGTTCAAGCCGGGCTGCTGGAAGCACGGCTCTGGGCATGGATACAGGAGCAAGAGGTTGCGACCATGCAAGGCCTCCAATCGGCCTTTGAGCGCCATGAGGCTGGACCGGGCGTCGGCCTCCTCAAGCAACTCGGTGTTGGCATCGAGGGTGGCCAACTCGTGGCCGCCGACCCCGAGGCCATCGCCCAGACCATCGGTCAACGAACGTCCTTCCTGCAATCCTTGCCCCTTGATGCCAACGCTGTTGATGATGAAATGCTGAAGCATTTTTCGGGCCGCAAAAACCTGATTCAAACCGTTGAGCGGACCGAGCGCCACTGGCGATTGACCGAAGCAGGCGCTGAGGTGTCGCCCGACGATCTTCAAGAAACGATGGTGGTCACCGACATCACGCCTGAATTGTTGCAAGGTGAGGATTGGAAAACGGCAGAGTTCCGTTCCTTTGACGTCACCCTTGAAGCGACCACGCCTCGCACGGGCCGTAGCCATCCCATGCAGGCGCTCATTGAACGCATCCGGGCCATCTTCCTTGAGATGGGCTTCTCCGAACTGGTTGATGATTACGTTCAGTCGGCGGGTTGGAACATGGATGCCCTGTTCATTCCCCAAGACCATCCCGCCCGAGAAATGCAGGACACCTTCTACCTCGACCAACCTTCGAGCATTGACCTCGATGAAAACGTGATGCAGGCTTGGAAAGCCATTCACGAGCACGGCGGTGATACCGGCTCGACGGGTTGGGGTGGTTCGTATTCCACGGATGTATCAAAGCGTCCATTGCTTCGCACCCACACCACGGTCAACACCATCCAATACCTGGCCCGTCATCCCAAGGAGGCATGCCGTGTGTTCTCGGTGGATCGCGTGTTCCGAAAGGAAGCCATCGACCGCACCCACCTTCCCGAATTTCATCAAATTGAAGGCATCATCATGGAAGAAGGTGCCAACCTGCAGATGCTTGTTACCACCCTCAAAACCTTCTATGCCAAGATGGGCTATCCCGAAGTCCGTGTTCGCCCGGCCTACTTCCCGTACACCGAACCCAGCCTCGAAATTGAAGTCAAGTGGCGTGGAAAATGGTTGGAACTGGGTGGTGCCGGTATCTTCCGTCCCGAAGTCACCGAACCGCTTGGCATCACTTCACCCGTGCTTGCTTGGGGGATGGGCCTCGAGCGTCTTGCCATGCTCGTTCTCGGGCTTGACGATATCCGCCAGCTCTACATCTCCGACCTTGAGTGGCTTCGCAACCAACCCATCCTTTGAGGGCGGTCATGCACCCCATCTCTCTCGAGGGTCTTTTGTTGGAGACTGATGGCGCCGGCGTGAAGTTCTTAGGCGGGGATACCAAGGACACACCATGCAACCCGCTCCGACCATTGCATTGCACATGTCCAACGTTGAAACGATCCCCGGCAAAACCATCACCGCTTCGCTGGGTCTGGTGACCGGCTCCACCGTCCGTGCCAAACACATCGGAAAGGACATCTTTGCAGGACTAAAGAACCTCGTGGGCGGCGAATTAAAGCAGTACACTGAACTTCTCAACGAATCCCGCAATGAAGCCATCCAGCGAATGATGATGCAGGCCCACACGATGGGGGCTAACGGCGTGGTGAACGTGCGCTTCGCTACCTCCAACGTCGCTGCAGGTGCCTCCGAATTGTTCTGCTATGGCACTGCTGTTGTTGTTGAGTGAGGTCTTCCCATGGCAGAAAGCCTCGGCCTTATCATCGGAATCACCTTTTGGGTTGTTATTCCGGTGGCTTTCCCGCTGACCTCGTGGGCGCTGGGCCGTTGGTACCAAGGGCGCTTGATGGAGGCCCTCGTGGCCAATGAAAAGGCCCACGGGACGATTCTTCAGAGCGACCGGTTCAGTTCCACCACCTCGAAAATGGACAACATGGCCGCCACTTCAGCGACGCTTCTCCATGTGAGTATCTGCGTTGGACCCTCCATTGGGCAGATGTTTTTGATGTGGATCAAGGGTATCTTTGGCGGACGTCTCCAATCCTACGATGCAGTCCTTGACTTTGGGCGCAGGGAGGTCCTTCTCCGTTTGAAGCAACAGGCCGATTCGTTTGGATGCACATCAATGCAAAACATTCGCCTCGAGACCTCGGTGGTTTCGTTTTCGAAGAGTGGAAACGACCGAAGAGGAACCTCAGTTGAATTCTTGGCCTTTGCCACGGGCATCCGCCAGTGATGGAGTCGCTCACTCCCACTCGTCTTGGAAACGTCGTTGGCGCTCCTTGGCCTCCTTGTCAATGTGGTCCTCGTCCGGCTGATGATGTTCAGGGTCAATGTTGAGTGGTGCATCGTCGTGTCCGAACGTGTGGCCGAATTTGTCTCGCATGAACCGGCGTACATCATCGGCATCGACGCCTTCAAACCGCATGTGAAACCGCCGATTGGGGCCTCGATGCTCGGATTGTCGGTGTCGCTGTCGCCAGAAGGTTCGAAAGATGCTGAAACAGAATTTCTCGTCGTTGTCAAGTTGGAATTGTTCGGGCCAATCCATTGTCGCCACTTCGTGAACGAAGCGGTTCAGGGCCTGGACAAACGCCTTCATGTCCTCCGTGGACGGGTCTTCATCGGCTGGAATCGAATCGTTTTCCTCGTGGTGTTCGTCCTCGGTTGTCATAGGGTAGGAATGCCGTGAGGGTTTATCAACGGTTCAACCAGCCTTGAACGCATCCTCATAAGGAAAGAGCCTGACCCGAAGGCATGGACCTCTCCGGAACGGTCAGCAGCGGTCTTGGACGAGCTCATGTCTTCATGGCACAGCCGCACTATCAAGACCAATTCCGAGAGATTCTCGGGAACACGGCCTGGCCGGGCACCCTCAACATGCAAGTCGACCTCGACATGCTCAGCCACTACATCGCCCTTCGACAGAAAGCTGGTATTGACACGTTGGATGCTCCTGAAGCCGATCGTGAAGCGGCCAAAACCCTCGATGTGTCGGCCTACGAGCGAATCCGCATTCGAGGCTTCCTCCGGGACGGCGTCTCGTTCGGTGGAGCATCGGCGTTCAAAGGCACGATTCATCATGACGGCCAGACAGTGGAATGCGCCGTGCTCATTCCCGACCTTACCCGACACGTCGACGTGGTCGAGGTCATCTCAACGGCCTTCCTCAGGGAGACGCTTGACATCAATGACGGTGACCGCATCACGCTTTCATTGTGAGCGGTGGTACACCACCGGAAGGGTGCCAATTTCTGCCCATTCGTTGTACAGCATGGCTTTGATTTCGTGCTGCGCCGCCTGTTGCCAACGTCCTTTCCGCGTTCGCTCAGCGGTTCGTCCGGTCGGTGGCGGTGTGAAGGCGGCGACGTGGTGATCCTCCGGGAGCGGGGCGATGTCCCATGCGACGCCCCAAAGCACCAACCATTCGGGAGGTGCAACACCAAAATCGACGGGCGTCATCGGGTCCTCAATGGCCTTCACGACCTCTTCTTCCTGCAGGTCACCCAATGAAAGTCTGAACAGTGCGTTGGCCACACGCCGCACCTGATTCCACAGAAACGCCTCGCCTTTGATCTCAAAACCCATCAATCGCCCGTCGTCCATCCAGGGATTGACCTCAAGGATGGTTCGAACGGGGTTTTTGCCCTCTTCGAGGCGTGCGAAATTTCGTGCATCATAGGTGCCGACAAAGTGTTTGAGCCAGCGGCCAAACGCCTCATGGTCGGGTTCCTCCCAGAATTCCATCGCTTCGAGGCGATACCGGTACGTGCGATGAAGCGCCATTCGTGGATTGTAATCCGCCGTCACTTCTTCCACGGTGAGGAACGCGATGTTCCTGTCCAATCGGTCGTCCACCGCGCGAATCATCTTTCGAGGCGAGAGCGCCTCCCACAAGGACCGTTCAAGGTCAACGATGCCGCCGTTAATACGGACGTGGACGCCAGCATCGGTGCGACTTGAGAGGACGAGGAGTTGGTCTTCTTCGGGTCCTGTGAGCCACTTCAAGGAACGGAACACACGGATGAGTTCACCTTGGACCGTTCGTACATCGGGCTGAATTTGACTTCCATGGAAGCCATCGCCCAGGTAACCGATTCGGAAAAACAGCCGAACCTTCTCGGTCAGGCAACCCTCTCCTCACTCGTCGCTGTTGAGCATGGTGATGGCATCTTCAGAAGAGAATCCGAGGGCACCAACAGCCCACTCCAACGCTTGCTTGAGCCAGGGTTGAATCATGGGTGCTTGCCGGCTCGGGTCCATCACTTCGATGGCGTCCACAAGGTTTCGGCTGGCGGTGAAGAGCACTTCGTCCACAGGGATGTCTTCGAGTTCGAGGCGACGGGCATAGCGCTGGAATTCTTTGACGGCCACTGGGATACGGCGGCATTCAAGGGCGAACGAGGCAAAGTCAGCGATGTATTCCATGTTGTCTTCATCGAGCTCCATGGCCTTCTTGTAGGCGTTCATGATCTTTCGACCTGGGACCACGTCGTCTTGTGCTTCCATGTTCTTCATGTTGGCAAATTCTGCCCACATGTGATGGAGTTCTGGAACATCGGCGTGGTTCTTCAATTTCTCGTCAAGGTCTGCGAGGGCACCATCAATGTCGCCTTCACGAAACAGCTCAATGGGATTCTCCAACAACGCTTCAACCATGGTATCTTCTCCGCCTTTCCGTAATCAACGGGGCTTTTCAAGCCTCGCTCGCCATCGCCTGTGCTCATGCCTCGGCTTCTTCGCCGGTTGTGAGTGCGCTCTTGATGTCCTCGAGCATGTTGGACTGTGAGTGCTTGCGGTGCATTTCGTTGAGCATCATCTTGATGTCGTCCCACTTGCGGATTTTGTAGAAGCAGTGTCGGGGGTCGTGGTCGACTCGGCGGGTGGTTCGCTGGTAGGAGATGAGGGCGAACATGGAGCGGAAGAGGCTCTTGCTGGCTTTGGTGGCTGCTCCGTCATCTCCGCTTGGGGTTGTTCCAGGTACATTTCCGCCGGCACCGGCCGTGATGCCAACAGATTCTTCGACCAAACCAACACCGGAATCCGTCATGATGGTGACGGTGGCGTAGCCCAACATCGTGCCCATGGGCGTTCGTTCCACCATGACCTCGGAAATGCGGTCAAACAGGATGCGTCGGTGGGAGCGGGACAGCAAAAAGGCGTGCTGAAAGATGATGGCGTTGGTCGTCACGGCGTAGGAAAAACTTCGCTGGTACTTGTAGGTGAATCCCCAGAACACGATAAGGAACAGCAAGCCCGAGATGAAGAAGTTGTAGTTGTCAATCGGGATGAAGTTGTACGTTGTATCGTTGCTGCTGAACAGGTTCACGATGTTGCTGATGAGGTTGTCAAGCGAGATAACAATGGGCAAGAAGGTGATGAACAGGAGGGCCACCGTCACCCACTTTCCAGAGGTTGAAATGTTCAACATGCGGTTGGCCCACGTGATGAAACACATCAGGAGCACGAAGCCAAGGGGCAGGCTGTCCCAGTTCGTCCACTCGATGAGGTTCGCTGCAAGTTTGGTGAGAAACGGGGCATCATCGGCCGGCGTCGGTGGGTTGTTGAAGAACAGGTGAACGCCAAAGACGACGAGGCCGAGCACATACATGCCGAGAAAAGCCAGCGTGCTCGGTCGTGCCTCACCGTTTTCCAGGATGTCCTCTCCCGAAATCAAACGATATTTCGCACGGTTCTTGTCTTCGGCAGGTGCCTCTGCTTTCACTTCTTCAGAAGGTGCTTCAGTTGCCTCTTCGACGGGTTCTTCCACGGTTGCTTCATCGCTCACGGTAAGGCCTCATGCTTCTTTGGAACGAAGTCAATCAAATAACTTCCCCCATCAGGGGTCCAAAAATCAGTGGAGTACGCCCCACGCGTGTTCGGCGTTTCCACGAGCCCAGCCGTAATCGGTGCGCTTGCGAACGCCGAACTCATCAACGATTTCAAGGCGAGTCAGGGTGAGTGGGTATTCGTTGTAGGTCAAATGCGACCACATCCCTCCTCGTGTGGGCTGGTCAAAGTGCCAGTGCGCCCGCTCGACGGCTTCCACCGTGAGTTTGATGCTCGTTCGGCCGTTCCACATGTGAACGTCAAAGACGGGCAACGGAGCACCGGGATGTTGCCCGTGTGCCCCTTCCATACGATGGGACACGGATTTCTCAACGGTGACCCGGGCAAAGCGCTCAGTGCGTTGATGCTTGGCATCGTGGAACAATCCACCTTGGGAGAGTCCGATGTGGCGAATGTCTCGCTTTTTCCACGGCCGTGCTGTTCGCGCTGTCATCGTGGGCGAGAGATGGGGCAGGAACCAATCCATGTAGGAACCGTCCTCAAAATGCAGCACACCCCAGTACCAAGGGGGCGAAGGTGCTTGAACACAGACCTTCTGAAAGTAGGCCGTCCCAGAGACGTCATCACCATCAATGGTGCCTGAAACCTTGGTGCCGTGCACGCGAAGAATGTCGTAGCCCATACCAGCGGCGTAGGTGGCCGTAGAGGGTCGTGCCACCGACATGGCAGGGTTCAACGGCGTCAAGGTCAGGGTCATCTCAGCCGGTGCACCGTCTTGGACGGCCGTTTTGTCGCCGCGAAGGTTCAACCAAAACGAGCGTTTGTCACTGTGAAGGCCCATTGACAGGTCGTCGGGAAGCAAAGGGACGACCGCTCCTCCGCCGGTGCCAGCACCCGATGCTGGCCATGCAGGATGGTTGTCGTCGATGGCGATCATGTCGCACGTCCGCTTGATGTAGGGTTCATGCATTCGCTGGCCGTCAAACCACCAAGCGCATACCATGCCGTCGATCACCATGCCGCCGTGTTCGTCGAAGCCTGGTCGCCCGTTGGGTGTCCAAGGGGTGCCGTTGACCTCAACGCGGTCGTTGTCTTTGGTGGACCAGAGCACCATGAGTTGTTTGCCCCACGCTTCGCCGTCCGGGTCGTCGCTCATGACCAGCCACCACCACCCGTCCCAGGTGAGGTGCCAGAGGGGTTCGCGCAGACCGAGTTTCCACATCGTGGAGAAATCTCCTTGAAAGGTCGCGGGTGCCTCCATGTCGTCCACCAACCCCTTCACTCAATTTCCTTTGACTTGAACAGGACACTGCCCAATAACCAACATGCAGCAGCTTGGAACAAGAGGACCAGCACGGACACCACGACCGTTCCGAGTGCGCCGAGATCAAGGCCGGGTGTGGACCAAAACACGTTGAGCGCTTCGGCGCCTTGCAACGATCCGTTACCACCACCCCACATCCCCATCTGGATGAACAGCGGGGTGTCCTGCCACGCCAAAGCGGCTCCTGCGTCGACGATGTTCATCGCCCAGCCAATCACGGAAAATCGGAGAATGGCGGCATCAGGCGCCCCGAGCGTGGTGAGGATCATGCCAAGTTCCCATGCGGCAAACGGCAGGGCGAGCACCATGCCGTGCTTCCATAACACCCCCAAGGTGCAGAACAACATGCCGTACACCGAGATGGCGAGCACAGCTGCCAGCCAAACCGACATCCAGACGCCCAAATCGCTGAACCGGTAGAATCCATCGCCGGGTCCCATCAAGCCCGCCACGAGGGCGAGCAGCGCAATGAGGACGGTGAGGTAGACCCATGCCAGGGCGTAGAAACCAAGCAATCGGTACAGGAACACCTCCCCACGTGCGATGGGCTTGGCGAGCATGAAATGCATGGTTCCTGAGGTCATTTCATTTCGAATGAGGCCGGTTGCCATGAACAGCGGGACAAAGATGCCAATGAGGAACACCACACCCAGTTTTCCAATGGCGAGGACGAAGCTCCGGTGAATGGCTTCGAGGGCGTAGGCTTCGTCATCGGGGTCCTCGTCAACGTTGCCGTCGCTCAAGACGCGGAACCCTCCGCCGTACCGGTCTTCAACCAGTTCGATGTCGCATGGAATGCCGTTCCGATTCGCGTCCTTTTGGGAGTCGGTGCGGCTTTCAAGGTCGCAATCCCCGTTATCGTCGAAGCCTACGCTCCCCTCTTGGAGGGCGTCCCAATCGAAGTCGTCCTCGTTGATCCAAACACTGGGGTCGTCGGGCAGGATGGAAGCGTCCAGTATGCCGGGATGGGATTCTGCATCGAAAATATCCGTTCCGTAGAGGTTTTCTTGCCCGTTGGGGTAGCCATCACCGTCCCAGTCGTAGGAATCGCCGTCATTATCGATGGCTTCGTAATCCCGGGTCATGGCGTCGACGTAGAACATGGTCAACACGCCCATGGCGGCAACACCCACGAGGAGGACCACCCACGTGGAGAGTCGTTTCCGTTGCTGACGGAGGGTGAATTCTCCAATCGCCAGGGCCTTGCGGTCCATGCCGCTCCACAAACTTGGAATCGCCTTCTTGGACATCAGGCGTTCCCTCCTGAAAGGTAGTGAAGCAAGGATTCCAGGTCGTCGTCGGGGTTGTCGATGATGCTGACCTTGTGGCCGTTTTCGACGATGAGTCCGGGGAGGGCCGCATGCAATTGTCCGAAATGGAAGGTTTGGATGAGCAATTCTTGGTCGGTGGGGAAACTGACCCCGAACACGGCGGGGTGCCCCAGCAGGTCCCTGGCCAGGGCGCGAGCGTCCTGGCCGATGATGCGAATCGTGTGTGGGATTTGGTCCAGCCGTTCACGGATGGCATGCAGGTTGCCCAAGGCCACCAACTTGCCCTGGTGAAGGATGACGATCTGCTCGGTGATGCGTTCGATTTCACTCAAGATATGACTGCTGACGAGCACGGTTCGGCCCAACTTCCCCAGTTCCCGAATGACGTTCATGATGGTGGTTCTGGCCAAGGGATCGCATCCCTGCAGCGGCTCATCAAGGATGATGAGTTCGGGGTCGTTGACCAGGGCGTGGGCGATTTTTGTTCGTTGCCGCATCCCTTTGGAGAAGCGTCCAATCTCTTTGTTCGCCACGTCGCTCAAACCTACAAACTCCAGCACCCGCTTTGCCTCAAGCTCGGCTTCGCTTCGCGTCATCCCGTGAAGACGAGCAAACGTGCTGACGAACTCGAGCGCTGTCATCCAGTCGTGCATCTTCTCGTGCTCTGGAACAAAACCGACATTAGCGTACGGCGCCGGGTTCTTCCACGGGTCCATGCCGAAGAGTTTGACTTGGCCTGCGCTGGGTCGAAGTTTCCCCATGAGGAGTTTGAACAACGTGGATTTTCCTGCGCCATTCATCCCGAGGATGCCAGTAACGCCCCCGCTCAAGCCGAGGGTGATGTTGCTCAGCGCATGGATGCGACCGTAGGATTTCGATACCCCGTTGAAGTAGACCACAGGTGCATTGGCCACCGGCAAGGGAGCGACCTGGGCAGCGCCCTGCTGGGTCATGTCCGGCATCATTCTCGTGTCACCTCCATCGAGGCCACGCGGGAGGACAGCACGTACAACGCAAGGGCGTTCATCGCCACCAACGCCACGAGGGAATAGGTCCACGAATACTGGTCGTAGGTCGTTTGGGTGCCGATGATGGCTTGGCCCACGTGGGCGGCGCAATCATAGGGCGAGATGAGGTAGAGAATTTCCCGCTCAAACAAATTCTTCACGATGCTGGCGAGTGTTTTCGTTCCGAAGACGATGGCGAGCAAACCAATGCCGGGGAAAAACCGCCCTGTGGACACACTCGACAGACCGAGGCCGATGCTGGTGTAGGTGAAAATGAGCAGCATACCGGCCAACAGACCGGCGAGGAACATCGGGAAGATGTCAACCATCCACGCCCAACCTCGTCCATAGGCCACCACTTCGGCAAGGAAGTAAAGCACGTAAGTCACCAGGACCACCAAGGCTTGGATGATGGCCACGGAAAGGAACTTCATGCCGACGTAGTCGAAACGGGAGACCGGTCGCGAGAAGTACAGGGCCGAAGTTCCATGTTGTCGGTCCTCTGAGATCACCCCTCCCACGAGCAGGGCCGCTACGATCGGGTAGTAGAGCACGTTTCGAGGGAAGAAGCCGAGCACATGGCCGTAGAGGTTGTCTCGACTCACGCCGAAGAGGGAATGGAACTCAGAACTGCCAACGAGGCCTGAAAGCAAGGTCATGCCGGCATCGGAGAGCGAAGCGAGGAAGGCGATGAGGATGAAAATTCGCGTGGGCATGGTCCAGGGTCGGTGACCTTTGCGGAAAATGCCGAGCAAATGATGGCGCAGAATCGCCCAGTTTCGCATCCACCTCGGGTTGAGTTGGCCCGTCCACGGCGTGTATTGCTGCTCGAAAATTTGGCCGCTCTGTGCTCTGTTCGCCGATTCGACCTCCTCTGGGTGCTCATCCCCGGTGTTGGAGCCCCAAGCCACGTCCATGCGCGCTTGACCGGTTACCGGTGCTTCCGGTGAGGGGGCCGGTCCTTCGGGTGACGGGAGGTCTTCGGTCATGCGCCCCCGCCTCCCATCGATTGAGGAGCATCCACCCGGCGCGCTTCGACCGGTGAACGAAGCAGGTCGTCGCTTGATTTGACACTGTAACCAAGGTTGTCCATGATGGCGAGGAAGAGGTCCTCAAGGGAGGCTTCGTATTCGTGCATGCGCCGGACTTGCGCACCCACCTCAGCTGCTGCACGAAGGATGGCGGTGGTGGTGTCTCCGCTGGTGTGGGCGATGCGCATGACGCGTCCCTCACGACGCACCTTGAGTCCGTCGTCGAGCAGGCGCTGTTCCAGTGGCGTCGCCTTGCCCCACACGTGAATTTCGATTTCTCGGTCGATCGCCTTGAGGTCCTCGATTTTCCCTTGAGCCGCCAGCGTCCCTTTGTGAAGGAGGATGATGTTCTCGCACACGCGTTCAACATCGTCCATCAGGTGGCTGGCCATTAACACGGACCGGTTGGCATCATGTACCATGTTGTTCAGCGTGGAAATCATGAATTCCCTGGCCTTCATGTCGAGGCCGTTGGACGGTTCGTCAGCGATGAGCAAGTCAGGGTCATGGATGATGGCACAGGCCAACTTTGTCGCCTGTTTCATACCGGTTGAGAAACTCCCAATTTCGCGGTATCGTTGTTCTCCAATGCCAACGAACTGGAGCGCTTCATGCGCTCGGTTCATGGCCACGGTCGGGTTCATGCCGAGGAGTTCTCCCGAATACCTCACCTGGTGGATGGCATCCATGTCCGGATTCAAGGCATCGTATTCAGGCATGTAGCCGATGCGCTGGCGAATGTCCACGCCCTGATGGCGGATGTCGTACCCGAGCACCTTCCCCTCCCCTGAGGTGGCTTGAATCAGTCCGAGGATGGTCTTGAGGAAGGTCGATTTTCCCGCTCCGTTTTGCCCCAACAGGCCCGTGGCACCGCTGGGAATGGAGATGTTGAGGTTGTCAAGGGCGACGTGAGGGCCGTAGGACTTGGTCAAATCCTTGGTGTGGATGATGGGTTCACCCGTCATGGTCCTCACCTCTACGGGTGGTCAAGGCGCCTCATGAAGCCTTTCACTGCATGGTTCTGGTTTAGCGACGAACACCGCCCCGTGTTTTGACGGCGATGCCCTTGCTGAGGCACGAGAGTTCGGTCGACGTGCACTGAGAAACACCATGGCCGAGGAATTCGCCGGCTTGGTTGGCGATGAGGCACGGCTCGCCGGGTGCCAACCACGGGTCGCAAGCCAGGGCGAAACCATGGAACACGTTGCGTCCTTTGCGGACAAACGGTTCCGCGTCATCGTCCACGACGACCACTGCGGGGCCTTGCCCGCTGTGCCCCCACCATTCGGTACGGGGCAAGGCAGAAGGCAACGCCTCGCTGCGTCGGTCAAAGAGGGCCAGAGCACCGGCCGTGGCCATTGACAAGCCGCCGTCCCGAAGACGTGGACTGAACATGTGTTCACCCGCTGCGTTGTTGATGTTCTTCATGCGTCCCTCACGGTTGACCACAAAGGTGGCACCGTTCATGACGTCATGGGCCACCTCATGGCCAACGTTGAGCAGGACCATTTGTTTGTCTTGCCCCTGCTTGGTGCGCAATTGGTGCCGAGCTGCATCCCGCTCCTCGAGCGTCAACGGTGCGTGAACATCGTTGTGCAACCCCAGCGTCGTCAGTGAAGCAGCCAGCCGTTGTTTCAGACCATCACTGGCCACGTCCACGGTGGCGAACGGTACGCCGTTCATCCCCAAGCGTTGCAGTTCACGTTCGATCCAGGCTGCCTCGGGTTCATGACGAAGAACCCACGGTGGCGCATCGAGGTGGGCGAAGGGGTTCAGGTCCTCCAGCGAGGCAGGAATCAGGCCAAGCGGGGTCAGGACCATCGGTTGTACGGTCGGATGGTGAACGTTCAACCATTCAAGCAGGTCGTTGATGCGCTCTCGAAACGGTCCGCGAATCCCGTGAAAAATGACAGCCTGTTGCATGTTGACATCGTGCGTCCAACGCATGTGAAGATGGCGCCGTGCCTTGGCGATGTGAGGCCGACTGAACGTGTCGTCGCCGCCCCATTGAACGCCGCCGACCCGAGGTGTTTGTTGACTCCACACCATCCAATCCCATGCGTCCTCCCACATGCCTTGGTCCCGGTCGACATCTCGGGCAGCATCGCGGTCGGTGTAGAACTTCTCAGGTCGAACGCCTCGCTGCAGCGAAGGCGATGTGGTCAGCCAGAGGTAGGCTTCTCGCAGCGCAGGGTGCTGATGACTTCGCTGTTCAGCGAGCTGCCAGATACGCCCGTCCCTCACCGCTTGTTTGCATCGAGCGAGTTCGGCAAGGGTCACTTCGAGGTTGAAGTGGGCCAGCAACTGTTCCTTGGCCTCTGCCTCCATGGCACGAACATCAGCCGGTGTGGTTCCCGCCACGCACGGCATCAACAGCGGCCAGTCGACCAGGTCATCAATCCGTTCTGTGCCCCATGGTGTGAGCAACCGGCCATCTCGGGCAAAGAGGGCGTAGGCGGCGGAATCGAAGAGGTCGGCTCCAAGCGCAATGGACATGGGAAACAGCATTGGATGGCCGCAGCCAAACATGTGGACCGGTCGGTCCGGTGGGAGCAGCGGAAGGGTCGCCATCATGATTTTCGCATAGTCCTTGTAGCGTTGTTGTTCCATGACAGGCACGATGCCACCGATGGGGTGAACGGCGAAATCATGCTGGCCCATCAGTTGAGCTGATATGTGGCGCAGTTCTCTGAAAATGCCGCCCTGGATGGGCCCGTTGAGCATGGTGGTGCCTGCCGCCTCCAAACTCTGCGCCGCTCGTGCTTCTGTTTCTCGAACGGCGTGCTCCACCTCGGCCATCTTCATGTCGGGGCGCGAAAACACGTCGAGCATGGTGGCGATGTCCACGCCAATGGAACGCTGAAAGGCCACGATTTCGTCCACGCCCACTTCAACGTCGCCGTAGACGTAGGATTGGAAAGTACCTGAGTCGGTCATGATTACGCCGGGAAAATCCAGCAGGCCGTGAACGCCATCTCGTTGGGCGACCGTGCGCAGGTCCTCGTGCTTCCACATGATGTAGGAGTTCGTAATGAGGGCTTGAATGCCGTATTTGTCCCACATGACCCTTGGCTCAATGGTTCGAATGTTTGGGTTGACAACCGGGAGCAGCGCAGGGGTTTCGAGGACGCCGTGGTTCGTATGGAGGCGGCCCAGCCGAGCTCGCCCATCACGCTGGGTCACCTCAAATCGACCGTGGTCTTGTTCGCGACACGGCGCGGGATCGTCCCGTCGCTCATCGCTCCACGCTGCCATGTGTTTGCCTCCAGCCTGCCTTTATTGAAAGGCTCGCCACATCACACCGCTGCCTCGTCGTTTGGGATGTCAACGAATTCCACTTTTCCGTGAGCGAGAATGAACTCCCGCCCCAGGTCGTCAAACGTATCGAGAAGGGCGGACGAGAAACGAATTCGATGGACTTCAGCATCGGCTTCGAGGTCCCCTTTCACGCCTTCTAGGGTGCCGGGTGCAGCACCGCACGAAAGGCAGGCGCCGGTCAAGTCCAGCACGAGGTCGAGGGAGCCCTCTTGATGCTCAATTCGGGAAACGGCGATGCCGCCGCCGTGCCCGTCAAGGGCAGCTCGAACGGCGCCAAGCCGTGCGAGGAGAGCGGGAACGAAATGCTCTGTGCCGGTGAGGTCGTGAAGCGATGCGTTGCGCAACCGTTCTTCCTCCTCAGGGTCGGTTGAGTCCGCCACGCGCCGTGCGGCTTCAGCCTCCATGGCTGCTTTGGCTTCAGCGGCGTACTTGGCCACCAAATCGTCATCCATGTCCCTCCCTCGGGCTGATGGACTTCAACCCTCCCACACCATCACGAAATCAGGGGGGTGGTTACATCCCCGAAACCGGTCAGCACATGGGAACTACATTCCTTGATAAAGGAGAGACGAGACGGCAAAGCAGGGATGAACATGGCCGAGGAAATCCTGCGTGTTGAAAACCTCCACGTCAGCGTGGAGGATACGCCCATCCTCAACGGCATGGACTTGACCATCAATCGTGGAGAAATCCACGTCATCATGGGACGCAACGGAGCAGGAAAATCCACGCTCGCCAGCGTCATCATGGGCCACCCTGCCTACGAAATCACCGAGGGTTCCATCCACTACATGGGCACGAACATCGACGAGATGAGCGTGTTTGAGCGAGCCCGTGCTGGTATGTTCTTGTCCTTCCAGTACCCCGCTGTCATTCCCGGCGTACAGGTCGGCACCTTCCTCAAGAAGTCCGTGCAGTCGGTCCGAGACGAACCGCTCAAGGGTCGTGAATTCCGCAAGGACCTCAACAGTGCCATGGCCACCCTTGAGATGCAGAAATCCGTGCTGTCTCGCTACGTCAACGACGGGTTCAGCGGCGGCGAAAAGAAGCGATTGGAAATTCTGCAGATGCTCCTTCTCAAGCCGACCTTGGCCCTCCTCGATGAAACCGACTCAGGACTGGACATCGATGCGCTTCGCATCGTAGCCAAAGGCATTAACAGCGTCGCACCCGAAGCCGGCTGTCTCATCATCACCCACTACCAGCGATTGCTGGATCACGTTCAACCCCACTATGTCCATGTCATGATCGATGGCACCATCGTGCAATCCGGTGGACCAGAACTGGCGCTCAAACTCGAAGAGCAGGGCTACGAGTGGCTCGAAACTGCAACGGAGGCCTGAACATGAGCGACGAAGCACGAGAGGCGGTCGGTGACTACCAGTTTGGGTTCCACGACCCTGAGAATGCCACCATCCGGTTCGACAAAGGCCTCTCCGAGCAGGTGGTCCGAGACATTTCGGCGCTCAAGGACGAGCCCGAGTGGATGACCGACATCCGTGTCAAAGCCTACCATCACTTCGTCGAGCGCGAGATGCCCGACTGGGGCAACTGCGGCGAACTCAACAACATCGACTTTGACAACGTCACCTACTTCCTCCGCTCTTCGGATGCCACCGAGAAAGATTGGGACGACGTGCCCGACGACATCAAGCGGACCTTTGACCGCCTGGGCATCCCCGAAGCCGAGCAAAAGTGGTTGGGTGGTGTGACGGCCCAATACGAATCCGAGGCGGTTTACCACTCCATCCGTGAGGACTTGGAAGCCCAAGGTGTGCTCTTCCTCGACATGGACAGCGGGCTCAAGGAACACCCTGATATCGTCAAGAAGTATTTCGGCACGGTCATTCCCTACAGCGACAACAAATTCTCCGCCCTCAACACGGCCGTGTGGTCGGGTGGCTCCTTCATCTACGTCCCGAAAGGCGTTCACGTTGAAATGCCGGTCCAAGCCTATTTCCGCATCAACGCCCAAAACATGGGCCAGTTCGAGCGAACGCTCATCATTGCCGACGAAGGCAGCAGCATTCACTACGTCGAGGGCTGCACGGCGCCCACCTACTCCACCGACTCCCTCCACTCCGCCGTGGTTGAACTCATTGCCATGAAGGGGGCCAAGATTCGTTACTCCACCATCCAAAACTGGTCAGCAAACGTCTACAACCTCGTCACCAAGCGAGGGGTCGCCCATGAAAACGCCACCGTGGAATGGGTGGACGGCAACATCGGCTCCAAGTTGACGATGAAGTACCCGGCCGTTCTCCTGAAGGGCGAAGGTGCTCACGCTGAGGTGATCTCTGTGGCGTATGCTGGCGCAGGCCAGCACCAAGACGCCGGTGCCAAGGTGCATCACCTCGCCCCCAACACGACGTCGAACATCCTCTCAAAATCGATTTCGAAGAACGGTGGTCGTTCCTCTTACCGTGGAATGCTCCAAGTGACCCCCAAATCGCACGGCTGCCGCTCCAAGATTGTCTGTGATGCCCTCATGCTCGACAGCGATTCTCGCTCGGACACCTACCCGACGATGGAGGTTGGTAACTCAACGGCTGACCTCGAACACGAAGCCAGCGTCTCAAAGGTGTCGGGCGACCAGCTGTTCTACCTCATGAGCCGCGGCTTCTCCGAAGAGGAAGCCATGGGCCTCATCGTCAACGGATTCTTCGAACCGTTCACCCGTGAACTCCCCATGGAATACGCCGTGGAACTCAACAAGTTGCTCGAGTTGGAAATGGAGGGTTCCATCGGATGAAGTATGCCGACATGGCCGTTCCCTCCCGTGCTCTTCATCTGTGGCGATACACTCCATGGGCACGCATTCACCCCTCCAAAGTTGAGGAAGTTCCGGATGCCTCGGGGATTCGGTTCAACATTGTTGAAGGTGGCGAACTGGTTGAGGGCGCCCCACGCATCGTCAATGCCGAAGACATCGGCCGTGTGTTCCTGAGCGAACTTGGTGGGTCGGCCTGGACCTACGAATCCACTAGCAAAGCTGACGTCGTTCACCTCCAAGCCGTGGCTTCTGGCCATGTGGCCGTGGGCCACCTCCATCTCTCCTTGAAGCACGACGTCACCGTCATGCTCCACCTTTCGGGTGAATCCGACTGGACCGGCATCCACATCACTGGCGAGATTGGTGCGAACGTTCGTGCAGGTTTCGGACTGGTCAATGAGCTCGCTTCCAACGGCAAACTCCTCCATTGCGAGGATTGGGTCGTGAACCGTGATGCGTCGCTTGAATTGGCCGGTTTATCCATCGGTGGGTTCCGCTGCAAGAGCGATGTACGCACACACTTCACCGCATCCGGCGGTGCCCTCACCCAAGCCATTTCGGTGCACGGTTCAGGACAACGCCACGTGGATCACCACATCGAGATTCACCACGACGTTCCTCACACAGATTCCTCGCTCAACATTCACGCCGCTTGCGACGACCAGAGCCATTCCATTGCCACCGGTCTGCTGACCATTGCAGAACATGCCAACCACTGCGATGCGGGTCAAGTGTTCAAGAATCTCTTGCTCTCCGAAAAAGCACGTGCTGAAGCCATTCCCGAACTCGAGGTGCTCGCTGATGAAGTGGCCGCAGCCCACGGCGCTGCGAGCGCCCCCGTGGACCAGGACCAACTTCACTACCTCATGAGCCGTGGCTTGGACGAGGAATCGGCCGTTGCTCTCCTGATTGAGGGCTTCATGCAGGACGGATTCTCCAGCCTCGATAACCAAACGCTCGTTGACGAAATGCGAACCCGTCTCACGGTTCATTTGGAGTGCGAATTGAAGCGGTGAGGTCATGTCTCTTCGAGCGCAATTCCCCATCCTCCAGCGTGAGGTGAACGGCTACCCGCTGGTCTACCTCGACAATGCTGCGACGACTCAGAAACCGAAGGTCGTCATCGATGCGATGAACGCTTACTACTCCGAGTCCAATGCCAACGTGCACCGGGCTGTCCACACCCTCGCAGGTGAAGCCACCGAAGGCTACGAATCCTGCCGCACGAAACTCAAGCAGCGCTTCAACGCCGAGAAGGCCATCATCACCAGCGGCACGACTGAAGCCATCAACCTCGTCGCCCACGCCTGGGGCCGAGCCAACCTAGAGAAAGGCGACGCCATCATTCTCACGGAGATGGAACACCACTCTGACATCGTTCCCTGGCAAATGCTGGCTGAGGAGCGAGGTATTGAGTTGCGTTACGTCCCGGTGATGCCAGATTTTACCCTCGACATGGAAGCGTTCGCCCATGCTCTCCCCGGGGCTAAACTGGTCTGTGTGGTCCACACCTCCAACGTGTTGGGCGTTCGCAACCCGCTTGAGGACATCATTGCCGCCTCTCACGCTGCGGGGGCCAAAGTGCTCATCGATGCGGCGCAGGGCGTTCCGCATTCCACCGTCGATTTCACAGCCTTTGGTGCCGACTTCATGGCGTTCTCAGCGCACAAAATGTGCGGTCCAACCGGCATCGGTGCGCTGCTGGTTCAGCCCGAGGTCTTTGAAGAAATGAAGCCGTTCATGGGCGGTGGCGACATGATCGAAACCGTCACCGTGGAGGGCTCCACCTACCAGACCAACGAACACAAATTCGAAGCCGGCACGCCACGCATCGCTGAAGCCATCGGCTGGTCGGCGGCCTTGGACTGGATGGATTCCTTTGACTTGGACGCCGAGCACGCTCGCTTGGTGGAGATCGCTTCATGGGTGGCTGAGGAACTTCGCAACATGGGCATGAGCGTGTATGGCCGGCACGGCGAACACGACGCTGCCGTTGTCTCCTTCCTCCACCCCACCATCAACAGCGAGGACATGGCTCACCTGCTCGACGCCCGCGGCTACGCCGTGCGAACCGGCCATCACTGCGCTCAACCTCTGCTCAACCGACTCGGTATTTCGGGAACGGTTCGGGCGTCCTTCTACGTCTACAACACCCGAGAGGAAGCCGAGGGTTTGGTGAGGGAACTCAAGGAAATCACGGAGAAATTCGCATGACCTTCTACCCAGAGGCTCTGCAGGAACTGATTGAAGAGTTCAAGGAAGTCTCGGACAAACGAGAACGCCTCGAAATGGTGTTCGAGTTGGCCGATGAGGTGGTGCTCCTTCCCACCGACGAGTGGACCGACGACACCCGCATCCGTGGCTGCCAGTCCGAGGCTCACGTTCGCATCGGGGTGAACGACGGCCTCGTTCACATGGTGGGCGCCGCCGATGCCAAACTTGTTCAGGGTCTCATGGGCGTGCTCAGCATCGCCATTGAGGGGCTTGCACCTGCCCAAGCAGCCCTGATTCCCGTGGATTTTGCCGAGGAAATGGGCTTGCTCAACAGCCTCACACCGAGCCGCTCCAACGGCTTTCGAAACATGTACGACAAGGTGATGGACGAGATCCGGGCCAGCATGGAGTGAACCGCATGACGACCAAAGAAGCCGTGATGGACAAGTTGGACGACGTCGAAGACCCCGAGTTGGAACTCTCGATTGTCGAACTGGGGCTCGTGTACGACGTCCGCTTCGAGGAAAAAGACGAGGGGCTTCACGCCGAGGTCGACTTGACGCTTACCTCGCCCGGCTGCCCTGCAGCCCCAGAAATCATGGCCGCTGCCCACCGGGCTGCGCTCCAAACCGACGGCTTGGCCTCCGTTCACATCAACCTCGTGTGGACCCCACGTTGGGACCCCAAAATCCACGCCAGCGAAGACGCTCGGATGGACATGGGCATTTGGGATTGAAGCCTCGATTTGCTTCCTATCCGTTGGGCATCAAATTAGGACTGCCTCGTTTGTGGAGTGGCAATCAAGACAACAGAAGTGCCGTGCCTTGATGGCATTCTCCTTCTCTTTTGGCTTCCAATCATGGCCATGAATTTGTTGTAAGCCCTTGAGAGAAGGTCCATGCGCTGTTCTTCGCCGATCATGTGTACTTTTTCGACGTTGAATCCTGCGGCCGTGGTTAATCGAGCGATGGTGTAAGGACTGAACCAAAATCTGTGATCTGAGTTGATGTTTTCAATTCCATTCTTCCATGCTCTTCGTGCAACACTTGAGAACGCATTTGGAACGGTAATGATGATTCGATCATAGAGGTGCCCTAACGACTCATTCAGATGTGTTAGGAATTGACCAGGGTTGTCTAAATGTTCGACGATTTCTGCGAGAAGAGCGTAATCATAGTGTCGGCCTTCTGAGAAGGTTTCCGTCTCCTTGTCAACTTCGAGAATGTCGCAAACATGAAGATCTGAGATGTCGTACTTTCCTTGTAAATGCTTGATGGCTTTGACATTGAGATCGAGGCCAGTGGCCTGTTTTGATCTTTTTATCAGGGCACAGTGCAGGTGTTTTCCTGCTGCAATCTTTGCATCGATGACGTCCAGATGATCGGCGCAACCGATGTGAAGCACCGTCTTGTTTTCAAGGAATGAGCTCAGAAATGAAACACGGTCGGTTGGGGTTTTGACATCCACATGGGTGATTGGAACAGATAAGTTGCTATCGATGACTTCCCCGGTAAGAAAAGGGCGAATTTCATCGAAATGAGATTCTTGCACAAGGGGGGGTCCCGTTATGTCATATTTCATGATACCTTTTCATTCTCATTTGCCATTTCATCAATGATCGAAATGAACGTTTGCGCATTTTTTGTTGAGTCGAAATGTTCCGATTGGACGAGGTTCACATTTTCTCTCATTTGTGAGTCTCCAGACCATTCGTTGATAATTTTGGCAATATCTTCAGCGGTGGAATCGGATGGAATAATGTGTTCGTTCAGGACAATCTCACTGTTTCCACCTACATCCGTTGCTACAACTGGAATGCCATGGGAATAGGCTTCCATGATCGACACTGGAACGCCTTCTGATGAGCTGGTGTTCAACATCAAATCGACCGGTTCTGTCTTCATGTATTGAAGAACGGAAGGATGTGGTAAATTTCCTAGAAATTCCACTTCAACATGGGGTGGGAGATTCGTCAAATAGCTCATGATGTTGGTTCTTTCAGGACCATCGCCGATGTGCGTCCAACGAACTTTTCGTGAAATCGAGGGCATGGCTTGTGCGATGAGGTGGACACGTTTTACTCCAACAAGTGAACTGAGGGAGAGGATGTGAAGCGTTTCTGTTGTGTTCTTTGGATTTTTGACATCTGTAGAAACAACACCCAAACGATGTGTCTGAATTCGATGTTGAACTTCTGGAAATTCAGATTTCAAGTGATCCATTCCAGCATCGGAAACGGAGAGAATTCTGTCCATGCGATGGAGGGCCCATGCCTGCAATGGAAAGTGGGGAGAGTTGACCCTCGATGCGTAAATGTCGCCTCCATGGGCAAAAGAGATGGTGTTGATTTCGGGGTGGTCTTCGGTGAGAAGGGCTGCAATCGTTGCTGGACGGTTTGCCCAATATGCAACAATGATGTCATTCTTTGAGAGGGTGATTGTTTGAGCAATGGCATCCTTGAGGAGAAGGGATTGGGCTAATTCTCCAATGATGATCGACCACGGATGCGATGGTTTTCTGGAGCGTTCGGACCGCAAGATGTCGAGTCGCGATAAACCTTTGATGGTGCGTCTCAATTTCCCCCAACGATTCCATGTCTTCACAGCCAATGTAACTGGCTTAACATTGACCTGAATCGTTGACGAGATTGGATAGGGTTCGGACGATTCTTCAAAACTGAGTCCCACTGGAACGACAAGAATTTCGTCGATGTGTTTCGATATCGCTTCAAGATCGGATGTCAGAAACGTCTCTCCAGGAGGGTAGGGCCAGTGGTTGGTCAGAAAAATGAGTCTCATGATTCCCTCAGCCCTCCCTTTCTTTCACGGACGAACGGTTGTTCAAGAGGTCCTCAAGCCCTGAGCGGAACGCCGCCACGGAACGCCGGTGGTCCACCATTTGGGTGTGCTCACGAGCCAACGCACCGTAGCGCTCACGGCCTTCGTATACATCCATCAAGGCCTCAATCACTGCATTCGTATCATGGCCATCATCCACCAGAATGCCTCCCTCTCCCAAGGCTTCCTTTTGCGAACCAACATCCGATGTCACGCTTGGTACGCCAAACAAACCTGCTTCGCCGATCACCCGGCCCCATGAGCCTGTCGTCTCGAACAGGATGAGGTGAACATCGATGTTTGAGAAGAAGGTTGCAGCGTCCACGGGACCAAGCACCCGTGCGTTCGGGTGGTGTGCGAGTTGCTGCGGGTAGTCGGTGGTGCAGGCGATGTGAACTTCCGCTTCCGGCCAGCGCTCGTACAGTTTGGGGAGCAGATGTTGATACATTCGCAAGCCTTTCTCAGGAGTCACGACCATGACACCAATTTTCGGTGGTGCATCAGCAGGACGCTTGGCCTGCTCGGCAGAGCGCAAGGCCTTGACCTCATCCATGCTTCCAAAGCGGCCGCCAAAATCAATCGGCAACGGGACGCTGAGGCCCCGCTGAATCGCAAAGCGGGCGCGAATGTCATTCAGCAAGCCTTCTCCGGCTGCACACACCAGCGCAGCGCCTTCCATCGCCGGCCGAAACCGTTCTTCGAGGCGAAACATCGTATCGTCTCGAACAAACATGATGTAAGGTATACCACGTTCTGAAAACGCTTTGGCTGCGCCTGCCGACCATTCAAGCTGCGTGAGTCCGACGGCACCGGTGTGTTCCTGGCCGTCCAACCAAGCACCAACACGCGCAGCGAACTGAGCGCTGCGGCGTCCAATGTGCCGGTCATGAGCCCATTTCCTGCGTCGCTGCTCACCCTTTCGTTCTCGGAGGCCCCATGCAACTTTTGACCAGAATCCTTCAATGGCCAGGTCGGTGGTCGTGAAGTCCACCTCGGGGTTGAGCAGGCCAACCTGATTCCCTCGATCGCTGGTGGCCAGTGCGCTGACCGTCCATGCGGGATGGGTGGGTGTCTCCGGTGCAGGAGACATGGGCACGAAGGTTGGCGCCGTTTCGAGCGTTGGTCCGGGCACGGCGATGCCGTTGAGCAAGGCTGCAAGCGACCGCTCTGCTCCACCTCCAGGCGGGTCGAGATCCCGCACGGCAGCGAAGAGACGGCGGGTGCTCATGGCTTGGCCTTTATAGCGGCCCCTTTGAGCATTGTGGGTTTCCTGCAGTACATTGCCTGCCTCCGCCCGCTCATTGAGTGCCCTTCGAACCCGTGGCTCAGCAGAACACACTCCGGATCAATATACACGCCTTAATTCACAATTATCTCGAGAAGAGTCCACACTCCGACTCAAAGGTCCACGCCAGCGAAGACGCTCGCATGAATATGGCATTTGGGATTGAATGTTGATTAGTAACAGTTGAATGCCTTGAACATCGATTCCTGTGCGAATTTGTGAAGAGTTCATATGCAGTGTTGACTTGGGAGTAGTGTTGGTAGAAATGCGGATTGTTGCTCTTGAGATTGAGCACGAACAATCGACCTATCAGCATAAACCGTTCAAACAAGGAATCGTCAAAGGCAACATAGGATACAAATGGGTTGACTTTGAGGTACAAGACTGGCGAAATGACATTCAAAGTCTTGAAATTGTTGCCAGCACCGATGCTCCAGGGGGCACCATCGGTTACTGGATACCGAGTTTGGATTGCATTTCACATGGTGCGTTGAACGCTCCCTCATTTGTTTACAATCGAGATGGTCTCAATGAGGAGTTTTTTATCGATCAACACACATGGGAATTCAGTGATAATCCGAAATTGAAGGTCTATCGACCCGATGCCAAATCGAACAACCCGATCTTCAAATTTTCAGTTCTTGTTCGACCCTATTTGCCCACGCTCAAACCCTTTTCATTGCGTATCCTTGGTGCGTCCGTAAATGACCGAATTTCCGCTAATGAGATTGTTTTTGACCGGACATTTGTGTTTGAAAAAGGAGACTGTCAGCAGATTGGTGATGAGATGACACCGCCTGAGCAAGTCAAAATCATGACCTATGAATTTGAACGATTTAAAGAACAATCCGCAGACAATCTCAAAGGACCTGGCAACATTGTTCACCCAAAACAGTTCTTTACCATCCGTGGACTTGAACATGTCCTCGAGAATTATCTTGATTCGTCCAAAAAACTCAATTTGGCCTACATCGGAACAGACACCACCGAAAACTTGCGGAGCATCGTGCGCTGGCTCCTTTTCACCGGCAAAGCCAACCGAATCGAATCCTTCACCGTGATTTACACCACACAATGGGATCGTAATTTTCTCAAGCGGTTGGATTTAGACAGCGAATACGCTCAACACTGCCCTGAATTGCGAATCAATTTCCTCGAACTCTCGGAAGAAACCATTCACCTTCAAGAACGAAAAGAAAATTTTGACGTTATCATTGCGACGTATGTTGCACCTTGGGCGGTCGGTCAATCACGAAAATCCTACAAAAAATTGCTCAATGCAACCATGGGCTCCTCGTCGTACCTTGTGTCCATTGACCCGCAAGATGAAACCTCATCGGTTCGCAGTGAATTGACCAGCTACACCAACAGCCACGATCTCTACGACATTCTTCAAATGTCGACCGCACGGGCTCCCGTTGATTATGAAAACAACTCGGTTGAGTGGAGCGTTTGGAAGAAAAATCGACTTGCAGGTGGTGTCGAATGAAAGATGGAAATCATATTTCGACGGTTACCATACCAGAACAATT